>JBNKYI010000372.1:0-2961 GCA_050300815.1 Fibrobacterales bacterium | reverse complement strand
CTGGCCTTCAGTTTTTTATAGAGATCGAGTTCGTTAATAATCATAAAACCACCTTTTTTATTTATTTCGGTCAATGATTCTCAGATCTTTAATGCTTTGAGATTTTATTCACCAATTTTTACTTGCGGTATTTATGAAAGGGGATGAGGGTCTGACTCGCTGTGGTTTAGAGGGGTTTTTACATAGAAAAGATAGAGAAAAGGGAGAGCGAAGAGGGGGAGCAGGGCTCCCCAACGAAAGGCTTGTTGTAAGCCGAAATGCCCCGAGCATAAACCGATATACCCACTGCCGAGGGCGAGCCCAAGGCTTTGACTGACTTGCAAAAGAGCCATTCCTCGGCTGAAATGTACATTGGGAATTCGGCTTCTCAGGGTTTTTACCTGAATGACTTCACTGATGACCCAAGTGGGAATGTGCAATAGTTGAATGAGAAAGAACCAAGAGGCATTTTCGGTGGGCAGTCCGTAAAGAAAAATGCGTAAGAAGGCAAAGAGGGGAACCCACAAATAAAGCTTAGCAGGGCTATAGCGATCGGTCATTTTTCCGAGATAAGAAAGAGTGAACAAGGCAACAATTCCGCATTCGCTAACCACCCAGCCAATTGTACTGGCAGAGGCACCGAGATCTGAAAGCCGCAGGGGCATGAAGATAAAGGCCGCTGAGCTCCAAGTTGAGATTAAAAGCGTGCCTAAATAAAACCAAAGCATTCCGGGGATTTTGAGAAGATCGCGGTAGTTGCCACTTCGCTGAGGTGCCTGAGGGATTTCAATGCGATTGAGGTAGGGATAAACCGCAAATAGCGCTGACCCTCCGAGAATCGCCAGAACCCAAGAGGGGTTGGTGGCTTTAGCCAGATAACCCGCCCCAATAACTCCGACAAGAAATCCCATACTGCCCACTCGTCGGTATTTGCCGTATTCTTGCCCAGCCCTCGAACTCAGAAGATTCAAGACGCCAACAGGAACGAGAGTGGTAAATCCGCACCGAAGAAAACTGATGCCCGTAAAAAGTACGGCTTGTAGCCAGAAGCTTTGCGACGACAAAAAGAAAGGAGAGAGAACAGCGCTTAATATGAAGCAGACTTTTATCGTTTTATCAATTTGTTGACGGGTGCCTGCCCAACCAAAAAAAAGCGGGCCAGACAAGGCGATTGCCGTGGCAATTGCATTTAAAAAACCAATTTTATCGGCTTCGTAATGCAGAATTTCTTTCCAGAAAAGAGGAATAAGACTCGATGCGCTGATACCCATCATCTGAAAAAATGCCGAATATTTAAACCAAGCCATTTTAGGGGGTGAGTTCATGAGTCGCCTTGCAAGTTGTTAGAGTCTTCTTTGAAAAATAGCAGAGTCCAAGTTCCCGCCAGTAGAGCGATGGCACAGCCCGCGCCATAGACTGTGCGCAGGCCGACGCTTTCCCATAGGTGCCCGGTGAGTTGAGCGCCAAGTGTAGTGCCAACTCCCATGATCCCCAGAGAAGACACGAGGTTTAAGGGATTGATCATTTCGTCGGGATAATTTTTTTTGAGATAAAGACCAAAAGCACTCAGAGTGGCTCCATAGAAAAAGCCGTGAAAAATTTGTGCGATAAAGACCCCTACAGGATCTGAAGAAAAAGCTGTCAGCCCCATGCGCAGAGCGGTGATAAACATTCCCATATAAATCAGTGTTTTCAAAGACATGTTGCGCAACATAATCATTGATATCCATATGAGGGGGATTTCGCTTAGAGTGGCGATAGACCAAGCCTTGGCGATGAACGGAGAGGGAGAATGGTATTCGGAATAAAGAAAACTGCCGACGAAATAACTGCCTATCCACGAAACGAGATTGGTCAACATTAGGCAAATCCACAGATCGAGAGTTGGCCTTTTTATCAGCTTCTTAAAAACCTTTGTCCATCGAATTTGCCCTGTTTCTGGAGGGATCATGGCCTTTAAATGCAAAGCTTTAAACCCGGCAATAAAGGCGACGCCCCCGTAAAAAAAGTAAAGGATATTAAGGGAAATCCAGTGAGTGAGTGTCCATGAAAGCAAACAGATTGAGGCGAATCCGAGGGTGCCCAAGCTGCGCAAAAAAAGATAATTGGATTGTCCGTAGGGCGATGCAGAAAAAAGCATTAGTGAAGTAATGAGAATAAAGCAAGAGTTGGATGCAAGTACATTAAGCGAAAGCAAGATTGTTGCAGATTTCATTTCGTTTGCGTAGGGTAATAAGACTAAGCTCACCCCGAGCAAGGTTAAGTTTAATGACAAGACGCGCGTAGGAAATTTGAGCAATCGACACATTCTTTGCACCCAAAAAGGGCCGACGAGATATTGCAAATTGGCGATGAGTAAACTGTTGCCAATTTCTTTAGCTGAGAGCCCGACTTCTGTTTGCAAAAGCAACGAATGATATTGCATTGATGCGAAAGAAGCGAATGCGCCAAAGGTAACCCAAGCCGCTAAGCGATAGTCTTTTTGTCGAAAACTTGAAAAAAAATCAGAGATGTTTGCTGCGGTAAACAAAAGTTTATTCTCGACTTAAAAGAGGGTCGCTCAAGCCAGCTAAGGCAAACCCCTTGGCGCGAAGCTCACAACTGGGGCACTTTCCGCAGGGGGGATATTGGCCTTCGTAGCAAGTATGAGACCATGCTAAAGAACTCATGGCTCCGAATTCTTGAGCCATCAGAACGGTTTCTCTTTTGTCGATGAACATCAAGGGCGTGTGGATTTTAAAGGACTTTTCCATGCCGAGATTGATGGATTGATTAAGAGCGTCAATGGTTTCTTGACGACAGTCGGGGTATCCTGAATAGTCGGTCTCACAGACACCTGTGACGAGATCGAGAATCTCTTTTTGCCAAGCTAGGGCAGCGGCGTAGGTCAGAAAAATAAGATTGCGCCCGGGCACAAAGGTATTGGGCAATTCCCCTTCTTTTTGTTCGATTGCAAGGTCAGAGGTTAACGAATTGCCTCCT
>JBNKYI010000371.1:0-2965 GCA_050300815.1 Fibrobacterales bacterium | reverse complement strand
GAGTCGCTAGAAGAACTGTTATTAGAAGAGCTATTGGTTGTTGAGGAATAAATTCCCGAAGAAATATTTTGTGTCGAAGAAGACAGGTCGCTGTTGGCAGAAGAAGTGACTTCGTTTGATGAAGATAAATCATCGGATAATAAGGACTTTTCTTGCCCGCATGCGGCGAGGAGTAAGACGGAGGCAAATAATCTTGTAGGTATAAATTTTTTCATAGATGACCTTTTGGAGAAGCAGTTAAATTCAATCTGCCGCTGGGAAATATTTTTTTAAGCAAAATTCGCTGCAAGACCTTCCCAGCAAGTCATGCTTTTTTTGGGGGCGAAATAAGGGGGCAGAAGAAGTCGAAGGCGGGGCGACGGGGGTCACAGGATCCCAATTGTAGTAAGCGATAACCGATTTTCCAGCATCTCGTCCTGTCGGAAGCGAAATGGAAATAAGGGTTTGTGAGGTTTGAGGATTAAAACTGGCAGAAGGGCCCAAGAGACCCCCCTCTATCGTTACGGCGAGTGTGTTTTCGATATGAGTTGGATCGGCCACAGAGAGTTGCATCCCCATAGCGTCTTCTTTGAGAATAAGTGTGCAAGGCTTATCGACCTGAATGGAGATTCCAGAGGCGGTAGAAATGCTACCCGCGCTGTGAAAAACCACTCCAGTCCACTGGTTTTGCAAGGCAGAAATTCCTTGTTTTTGAGCCGTATTTGCAAGAATTGCAAAAGGGGGCGTCGAGCTCCAGTTTGCAAAAGAATCTAAGCCCTCTCCGGGAACAACGGCATAGGCATAAGCAGCGTTGCTTTGAGACTTTCTATGATCAAGCCACATCGAAAAAACCTTTTCAGTAAAGAGCGTTTTAGATGCACTCGTATTGATTGCGCTCCACGAAGAGGTGTGATTGCGGCTGACAATTTCTAGAGTGTCTGGCTGGGGAAAGTAGTAACCCACGCTGTCGTGCCAGATCCAGCGCGCATCTCCGATTTTTTGCGAATCGAGAGCCCATAACGAAGGAGTGACTTCGCTTTCTTGTTGCATCCAAATTTCTCCGGTAGATAATTGTTGATCAACGGTCGTGCCAACAGATTGTGTCTTTGCAAAAGAAATTCCAGCTCCCATAAAGACGGCATAGCCGGGCAAGAAAAAGCCGGCTTTTTTACCGGTAACCGAAGACGCTGAATAGTCATAACCTATAACAGCAGAAGTGCTGTCGTCTACGCCTCCAGCAAAAGAGGTGGTTCCCCGATTTTTTAAGGCGCCAATGCTATCAGAAAAAATCGGAAAAGATTCAAGGCGATCTGAGGTCAGCCCCGGAAGCATAGACCATTGCATGACGGGAAATAGCGCTTGATTCATGGGTCTGTAATTTATCCAGTAAACTCCAAAGGGAATAAACCAACCTTTGAGGTTTTCACCGTTCATTTGCTCGGTTCCGTAGTTTCGGTCTGAGACAAATCTCCACGTGATTGTCCAGTCTTTGCCGTGGTGAACTAAGTAATCAGAATTCCAATATGCTTTTGTGGTTTGATTAGGCCAAGGCCAAGGGCCTTGCTTTAAATAGGTATAGGCTTCTTGAAGCTCATCTTGGCGATATCCCCCAAATGAGGGATCTTGCCATTGCTTGCTTAAGGTGAAAATCGTTCCGGATTGATGGGCGCGATCTCTAGAAATTCCCCGCCCGAAGGTGTGTGCATCGTAGCGACCTTTATGGGTCATAGGGACATGCCCTTCAAGCAATTCATCGATGAGGAATTGCTTGTCTGCGACAGACCATCCAAAACTCAGACCTTCAGAAACTGTAATCCACGCAGAGACGAGATCTAAATAAGAAGCCCCATATCCTCCGTTATAAATAAACCCGTGCTGATTAAAGGCGCGGTCTCTTAATATGCCATCTCCAGAATCGACTTCTGCACCTTCTGCTCTAAAAAGTCGGAGTGTTGAATCAATCATTTGCGAGTTGCCCGTAATGGCAGATTTGTAGATGAGACCTTCACCTTCCCAAAAAAGATTGGCTCCGTCTTGTAATTGCCCAGGGTAATCGGGCCAGCGCTTGGTCAAGGTCGAAACAATTCGTTGGGACCAACGAACAAGTGTGGTATCGGGGATTTTTCCCTGCAAAAGAAAGAGCGCTTTTCCGTAGGGTGTGCCTTCTCTGATGTCGTTTTCATACCAGTTGGCACTGAATATTTCACAAGGGGGAGATTGGCTTTGCATCGTCGTTCGGTTTAGACAACTCGGCAGTGTAGAAAAACGGTAATTGACATAAAAGTCAAACCCTTGGTGGATACGCGCAAGAAGGTCGGTGCCGTTGTAAAAAGCGGAATCTTTGGCGACGAGTTTCGATAACTCTAAAATGCGGTAGACATGCTCAACGGGTTGCCAGTTGTTTCTCGCGGTGTCACTGTAGTTGATGTCGGCCCAAGATCCATCTCCTTGCTGATCGGTTAGCCATTTTGCGATAGAGTCTAGATTAACGTTTCCTTCATTGGCCATGATCGCGGATTTTTGTCTTTGAATGAGGGTGTCGATGTCTTCATTGACGGTAGCGCTCCAAGCGAGGAGGGGGGCAAAAGCGATGACGATGAAGAATAAATTTCGTATTTGAAGCAAAATCAACCTCGTAAACTCACAGAAGATTTGGATATCTATGATCTGAAAAAAATAAGCCGAATAATGGAAAACGCTCGTTAGAAAATAATGCGGTGCGAAAGCTTGCGTATCGAATTTTTTTTATCCTCTCATTAAACAAAGGGGCGCCCGCAATTTAAATTGAGAGAGGATAAGGTGTCTTTATTGTGATTGAGGAATGCGCAAAGTAAATGAGCTTCCCAATCCGAGTTGAGAGACAATACTTAAATGTCCCCCCAATTTCTCAATTTCAGCCGCCACGGCATCCATACCAACGCCTCGTCCTGAGGTGTCGGTAACTTCTTCTCGCGTTGAAAACCCCGGAGCGAGAATCAATTTGAAT
>JBNKYI010000370.1:0-2982 GCA_050300815.1 Fibrobacterales bacterium | reverse complement strand
ATGGGATCTATTGGGGATTTAGCTATTTGCTTTATGAAGGAGATACGACGATTACAGTATCACCAGGGGCAGATGCAGTTTATGCGGTGACCCTTGACTGGGTGGGCCCAGGCGAACCTCCGGTAGGGGCGGCAACGATGGACGTGGTTATGGGAGCGATCGGAAACACAGATGTCGCGGGAAATTTGGCTGAAGACCCTCATCAAAGTTCTTCATCGACGCCAATCAGTTCGTCGAGTGTGGCAGCAAGCAGCTCTTCAGTGGCAGCGAGTGGAACGTTTACCGATGCTCGCGACGGGCAGGTTTATAATTATGAAACCATTAATGGTTATGTTTGGATGGCGCAAAACTTGAATTACAATGAAGGTGTGGGTTCTGTTTGCTACGATAATAATCCAATCAATTGTAATCAGTGGGGACGTCTCTACAACCCCGATCAAACCTTTAACGGAGAGGCCTTCAGTGCGGGAATTCCTGGAACGACTCAAGGGGTTTGCCCAGCGGGATGGCATTTGCCAAGCAAAGACGAGTGGAATGCTCTTCTAGCTTATCATAACACGAATGGAGGTGATCAAGGTCTGTTAAGCTCTACGGGTTGGAATTACAACATCGGAACAAATAGTTTTGGATTTTCTGCCTTGCCCGCAGGTATTTATTATTCGGGATCGTTTGCCGCTTCGGGAACAGATACTTATTGGTGGACTTCGACACAATTAAGTGGTGGAACCGTCGAAGTGATTAGTATGTCAAACTATGGCACCCTCTCCTTTAATAATTATTCGCAAGCTTTGGGATCAGGCTATTATTTCTCTGTGCGTTGTGTAAGCAATTAAGAGTAAAATCAAAAAGCAAATGTTTAGAAGCTGCCTCAATTGGGGCAGCTTTTTAAACTTTGTATTTAGCAATCAGATTTTTCAATCCTTCAGATTGAGAATTGATGGTTTGAGCGATATTCACGGTCAATTTTTGTTGTTTATTTGAGCTACTAGCCATGGTCTTTAATTCTTCAGCCATGACTTTTAATTTGCTCAACGAATGAAAAGAAGAATCCATTTCGGTTGAAATATTGTTAGCCTGTTCGCTGGCCATGTTTACGTTTCGAGAAATTTCAGCTGTTGTGGCACTTTGTTCTTCAACGGCAGTGACGATGGTGTGACTGATGTTGTTGACATCAGCAATTCCATTACCTATGGTATCAGAAGATTGAATGGTTTGATTTACGCGCTCTTGAATTTCTAACACTAAACCGGTGATCTCTTGTGTGGCATTTGCCGACTGAGAAGCAAGTTGTTTAACTTCTTCGGCGACAACGGCAAACCCTTTACCCGCTTCGCCCGCTGAGGCGGCTTCGATAGAGGCATTTAACGCTAATAATTTGGTTTGCTCAGAAATTTCGCGAATGACATTAACCGCTTTGCCGATTTTTAGCCCACTCTCTTTGAGCTGACTCATCAAGGTTTTGCTGCTCTTAACTTCAGAATCGGCATTTTGTGAAATGGCCGCTTCTTGTTGGCAACTTCGAGCCACTTCGTTTATCGTAATGTTCATTTCTTCTATGGCATTGCTCAAAGTATTAATACTCTGCTTGAACTGATCGGTGTTGCCCGTGACCTTTCGAGTCGACTCGACTAAAACTTCAGAGCCTTCTAAAATGGCAATCGAATGGTGATTAAGAACTTCGCTTTCTTTTTCTCCATCTTGTGTAATGCAGGTCAAATCCATGACTTTTTCATCGAGATTGTGAGCCATTTCTTTAACCCCCGTAATGATCTGGCTGATCTCTTCTGAAAAGCGGTTGATCGCAGAGACCAATTCGACGAATTCATCTTTATTTTTGTAGAGGATACGATGAGAAAAATCGCCGCTAAAAACAGGATTGAGTGCTTTGATGATGGTTTTGATAGAGCTTTGCATACTGACGACCAAAACGATGATGGCAGAAACAACGACGCCTATAGCGATGGCAAGTAACCATATTCCCTCTTGATAGGCGAGCTGAGCCTCTTGAACAGAGGAGGTAACAAACAAATCGCTTTGCTCTTCTTGTAATTTGCCAATTCGAGAAATGTAACCTTCAAAGCGGTGAATCGCTTCTTTAAAGGGTGCAAGCTTCATGTCGGCCATTTGCGCAGTAAGCTCAGAATCTAAAGCCATAATTTCTTCAGCAATCCCCATCATTCCCTTCTTGTAATTGTTGAAGCTTGCTAAAGCACTGTCGCAGAGAGAGGCGATTTCTTGACCGACATCACCGTAGACGGGCGAAAGATCTTTAAGTTTCGCCAGTTGTTCGACTAACATTTTTGAACCCTTGTTGAATTCAGAGAGATTCTTTTCTTGATTCTGCGATTGGTTAACGCTCAAAAGCAAATTTTTTTCAGAGTGACGAAGCCGTTGGGTTGTCAACTCCGTTTCGTGCACTAAACGAATAAGAACTTGTTCGGTATCTTTTAAACGGTAAATGACTTGCGTGGAATTGTCGAGTTTAGACAACAAGATATAAGACAAAGCAATTAACAACAGCACAATAATACTGTTATAAAACAAATTTTTTTGCAAAAACGAACGAGAATAAAAGGGAATCCATTTGCTCACGAGAAATATCCTCTTGTGGGGTGACGCCTTATTATAACACGATTTCGGGTGAAAATGCCATGACTAAGATCGAAATTTTAAAGGCATTATTCCCTTTAAAAGACAAATCTAACGGCCATTAAATAAGAAAGTGTTTGGGTGGTGATGTCTTCGCTAGAAACACCTTCAGCATCAACGGTTCCTTTGTTCCAATCGACTTGGTGAAAGTATTTAACAGAGGCATTGGCGGTGATTTTTTCAGTAAATTGATAGTCGGCCGTCAGCGTCAGCAAAAAGTAGGTTTGATCAAGGGTGACAATTGAGGGGCCCTGATATTCAAGCAGAGGCGCTTCTGAAACCGTTCCATCGCGCACGACGTATTGACGGTGGGGATCGGTCTCAGTGGCGCTT
>JBNKYI010000369.1:0-2992 GCA_050300815.1 Fibrobacterales bacterium | reverse complement strand
ATGGTTCTCTCTAAAAGATTCTAGTTTTTATAGTACAATATTTAAAAATTCAAGCTCTATATTTAACTATTTATTATTTTATATTATATTTCATATAAGTACCCCATTCTATTTTTATTATCGGACAATTTTTTAAAGAGTTTGGATTGACGATCGTTTATGCAACCATCGCGTCGCTCTTAATTTCTTTTACTCTGACCCCAATGATGGCAGCGAAAATGTTAAAGAAGCCCAAAAAAGTGCGCGATGAAAATTCGGGTTTCTTGGCTGCGATGACCCGAGCTTATTCTAAAATGCTCGCTTGGACCATGACGAAAAAAGGAGCCATTAGCTTCACGCTGTTTGTTCTCGCTCTCTTCGGATCCCTGTTTATTGTCGGTCCTCTTTTGGGTTCTACCTTCACACCTAAAACCGACGAAGGTCTTTTTGAAGTCACCATTGAAATGCCTTCAGGCACCAATATTGAAGGAACAGACAAGGCCACCTATCTCGCCGAAAGCCTTCTTAGAAAAACAGAGGGCATTAAAAGTTGGATGTCGTCCATCGGAGGGGTCTCAGGTTCAAAAGATGGCAAAACAATTTCTCGAATCACCGTTCAGATGCTACCCAGAGATCAGCGCCATATTAATACCATTGATGTTGTGAATCAATTGAGAAGCGAGTTGACATCTATTCCCGATGCGAAGGTCTCAGTGATTCTCACCACCTCGATGGCTGGCGACCCCAACGCTTCTGATCTCGATGTAGAAATCACGGGATCAGACTTTGCAGATATTTTGCAAACCTCAAATAAACTGGTCGCCTTCATCGAAAAAAGCAATATGGTTGCCGATGTTCGCAGCACTTGGAAGTCGGGAAAACCTGAGCGGGTTTATCAACCCAATCGCGCCGCCCTAGCCGATTACGGGCTGACGGTGGCTCAAGTGGGGCAAGCTATCCGCACTTATGTTTACGGACAAGAAGTCTCTGTTTATCGCGAGAAGAATGATGAATACGACATCCTCGTGAGATATCAAGAGTCTGATCGCGATCAAGCCTCAGATATTTTATCAGCGACCATTCTTTCTCCTATCGCAGGATATATTCCATTAAGTGCTGTGGTAGAAGAAAAATTAGCCGAAGGCCCTTCAACCATTGAACGCAAAGACAAAGAGCGTCTCGTCTATATCAAAAACTATCTTCTTCCGGGAATCGCAAGCAGTCAACTACAAGCTAAAATCATCGAGTGGTTTAAAGAAAACCCAAGCAACGCAGATACCAAGATCGGATTTGGAGGCAACTCTGAACGTATGGCTGAGGCTGTCATCGACTTTGGAGTCGCGATCATTATGGCTATTCTGTTGACCTACATTTTATTAACGGCTTTGCTCGAATCCTTCTCTCAACCTTTGATCATTATGTCGACCCTTCCCTTAGGCCTCATCGGAGTGATCTGGTCTTTATTCTTAACAGGAAAAGATATCTCGATCATCGCCCTAATGGCCGTCGTGATGCTTATCGGGATCGTAGTTAACAATGCCATCCTGATCTTAGATGATGCCAACCATCTCGTACGCAATAAAGGAGAGCATCCCGACAAAGCCGTTTTTGAAAGCGCCGTCTCGAAATTCCGCGCCATTTTGATGACCAATATGGCCACCGTATTGGCGATGGTTCCCCTCGCTCTCGGAATAGGTGAAGGCGCCGAATTTAGACAGCCAATGGCCATTACTGCTATTGGGGGATTGATCGTTTCAACCGTTCTAACGGTTTTCTTAATCCCTATCATGTACAAAGCTTTGGGGAAATTCATGAATCGAAAAAAAAGAAATAGCGCACATTAAGAACCCTCAGAACCCTCTAAGGTTCTAACGAAATGATTTAGAATTTCTTGTGGGACGTCGATTTTAAGTATGCACTCCACTCTTTTCTAAACACCTTTAAACTTTGGGAATCACTCTGGATACGCCAGTCGGGTTCCCTTTCTTCTCTTTTGTCATATTGAAACCAAATAAATGCTTTCAGCCGAGAATCGGTCTTAAACTTCTGCAAAAAATCCGAAACCCAAGCCGCTTTTGCCGAACCTGGTGCCGATGATATTTCCGTAATCCACAAGGGTTTTGAAAACGCGCCCAAGGCCTCTATTGATTTTTCAAAGACCTCATCATAGCTCTGCCAATGATGATAGATATCGTGATGATCGCCAAAATTATAGCCATCTAAACCCACCACATCGACCCATTCCTCACCGGGATAATAGGGTTCAACATCTTTAGCAAAGGTTTTATCTCCCCATAAAACATTCGGACTAAAAATCCACTTCACATTCTTGGCTCCCGCTTCAGAAAAGATACGATGAACTCGATGCCAAGCTTTTTTAAAGATATCAGGTTGCATTCCCCACTCAAACCAGTCGCCATTCATTTCAAAACCAAAGCGTAAATAAAACACTTTACCATAAACACGAGCTGCTTCAGCCCACTGCTTGAAATAATCATCAAAATGCCCCTCAGCCACAAGCTTGAGATAAGGCACCGCCTTCGGTCTTGCCCAGCGAGTGATTTCTAAGCTAAGCACAAATTGAATGTCGGGGTAGTTCTCGCCCACAAGACTGAGGGTTTCTGAAGGAAATCCAAACTCTAAATCTCTAAAAATCATTAAATAATCAGGAACGACTTGCAACGTTTCAAACTCTGATTCGGCCTTTTTTAACCACGATAGCGGGCTATCTCCCCAATGAATTTGGTAGATACCCCAAGCTTTGCGTTCTTTTGCCAAGGGCACCGAACAACTCAAAATCAAAAAAAATGAAATTGAGGAGAGCCACTTTCTAAAGCACAATGCGAAAACAAAAACATGAATCAGCACAATACCTTAATGTTTACATAAAACAAAAAATTCAAGAGAATTTAAAAATCTCCCATATACACCTGAAATGCAAAAAATAATTTGCCATGTGAAAAACCTTCTTTGAGTTTGACGCTTCCATCACTCGACTCCATCTCGCCAATCG
>JBNKYI010000368.1:0-3012 GCA_050300815.1 Fibrobacterales bacterium | reverse complement strand
AAAGGCCAAGAGCTGATGCAAAACATCCACCTTCGCCCTATGGCGAAAACAGACCTAGAAAACATCTGGGATTACTCGGTCGCAAGATGGGGCGAAGATACTGCAGAAAGATATCTGCAAACGATCAATCAGGGCTTCCTCGCGATATCACATTCGCCCTCGATTGGGGCAGAATGCCCCGTCACTTCACCATGCAGAAGGTACGAGGCGGGATCGCACCTCATTTTCTACCGCATTTTTGATACAGGGATCGATGTCATCCGCATACTCCACCGCTCGATCGATGTGAAATCGCACTTAACTAGCGATGCTCAGGCAGAGACTTAATTTGTGACCGTGCCAAAACTACAATTTTTTTGATGATATGGGAAAGAATTTAATGAGTAAACAGACTAAAACGTTGCCAAAACAAGCAAATCACTTGGGGTCTTATGCAGACCCTATGACACCAACGCAACTTGCATCCCTCGCGCATCCTGCAGTCTACTAGATCCAAACCAGTTCACAAAATCCAACACTTACCCAGTTACCAGCCCCACCCACAGCCCTACTCCCAACTGAACAGTACATCCAGGCCTCCGAAGTAAAGAAACGCGATGAGTACAAACTCCCAAGAAGATTCGTTCCCATTTGAATCAATAAATGCTTCTGCCATCAGAAAATTAATAGAATACGAGACGACAGATGAAAATGAACTCAACTTCCTATTGAACAAATATAGAAATGTCACCATTGGCCAAGGAAAAATCTATTTTCAGAATTTCACTTGCCTCGAAGACATTGACCTAAATTGCATCACGTTATACCGAGAGGTAATATTTAAGGGGTGTATTTTCGAAAAGCACTTTAGTGTCGTCTATTCCAGTTTCTTGTCGCTAAAGCTCATTGGATGCAAGATAAATACATTCGATGGATTGGGCATCAAAACTACACAAGATTTATTGCTGTGCAGTGATCTCACGCTTCAATTCAGAAGCAAGGGAACAGTAAGACTTACAAATGGTGAAATTGGAGGGAGGCTATTGCTTTGCGGCGGTCGTTTCAAGGCTGGGAAAAATGCGGGCGAGAACAGCCACTTTCGAGGGAATGACCAAATTCCGGCTAGAGGTGCCATCGATGCGGGCAATATTAAAGTTGGCTCAAGCGTCTGGATGACTCCAGTAGGACGTAAAGCTTTCAAAGCGCGGGGCCTAGTATCATTTCGGAGAGCGAAAATCGAGGGCCGATTAATTTGCAACAGAGCTCATTTTATCTCTGGAACTTCCATCGACAGCTTAAGTCACGAGCAACTCGACTACATAACGGAACAGCACAAAATCCCACCGATACCAGACTTTTTGCCAACACCCTTTCTTAGGGGTTACGTATTCGGCCTGACAAGGCACCAACAAGACCTCCCCCCCAGCACAAGATTCAAAGAGATTGAACCGAAATATTTGCAATCTTGCTTAACTTTCGATCTATACGGTGCGGAGATCAAAGGTAGCGTACACTTAAAATCTATAATTTCCGAAGGTACAATCAGTTTCGGCGGAACAATAATAGGTAGCAAACTCTCATTGAAAGGGGCTAAGATTTATCAAATCTCGCCTCGATACCTACTTGGAAAACACAAAGAAGAAGCCAACGCAATGGCCCAATCATGCGCCGACTTTGGACATTCCGCAATCCTTCCTTGGGGTGCATTCGACGGCTTTAGATTAAACACCAGGGGCAGTGTGTATTTAACGAGCCAAAAGCGGAGCGCAGGCACCCGAGAAAACGACCTGAACGTTTTCACAGCAATAGGTCAAATCACCCTTTCCGGAGCCCACATTGGAGGGAGGCTCATATTCAGTGCCGCAAAACTAATCAGACTCACCAAATCGTTTACAATAGACCCTAAAGATCATTTCGGGGAGTCCAGAAGCATCAACCAACTCGATCTTTCCGGAGCAACAGTCGCTCTAAATCTATTATTCGAAAACGAAACCATCATCTTTGGCACAACACGGCTATCTAGAAGCACAGTAATAGGACGACTGACAATCGCTAAATCGATATTCATTGGATCACACAGTGACAAGAGGTCAATTAGTGCCACAAACATGACAATCGGCAGAGATTGTAAAATTGCAGCCGGATCGTTGTTCCTCAAAAATGTAAATTTAGATGGAAGTGAAATTGGTTCAAATTTCGAAACAAGCCTAGCTATATTCTGTCCATCATCACACTTTCAAGGCGACGACATCGAAAAACTCTTCTACCTCCCAAGGAAAGAAAGATATGGAGATCCGAACAAAAACCCCGAAACACCGCTAAACTACAACGTAATAAAATCGCTTGTCAGCCAATCAATCAACCTAGGGATCAATTCGGAACAAGCCGCTAAGCCAGATACCCGATCCCTATCTCTTCGAGGAGCGAAAGTCAAAGGTGACATAGCATTGATCGACAGCAGGAAAAGCAAAGACAACACTTCACTAATTATTGGATACTTCGACCTATACGAAGCACGCTCATCATCAACAATAGACATCAGCGGCCAAGATTTCGATGAATACCGAAAGAACACACACGATTTCCTCGAGAATTGCTCCATGAAATACGGATCAGTATTCAGGCATCTACTCTCATCCCTTCAATGCAAGACCACCCACGAATACCTAACCGTCGACCTAACATCTTCACAATGCCAGTCATTCGGATTCACAAGCAAACTGCCAGACATGTTATTAGATGGATTTTCCTTTGAAAGAATATCAAACATTTCTCAATTCGACAACGAAATGGCAAAACGGCTTCTACTAAGAAGCTGGCACACCTCACTGAAAAGAAAATCCGTACCTCGAGTATTTCACGCACTCCAAGAGACGGAAAAATGCATGCAACGGCATGGAGCAATCTCAATCACAAAAAGCACTCAAAAGTGGGCCATCATGGCAGAAGCCCATGCAAACACCATAGAAAGACTCTCAAGGACGATTATTCATCGCTCCGCTGCAAATACCCAACAAGACACAGGAAGAACGC
>JBNKYI010000367.1:0-3032 GCA_050300815.1 Fibrobacterales bacterium | reverse complement strand
GAAGGAATATTAACAGGAATCAAAGGGCAATATCTAATCTTAGATACAGGAGTTATCAATATGAGGAAGTATCAAGGATATCACCTTGAATGGAATTGTTAGATCACAAGAAGACTCTAAAGCTTTATCATTTGCTTGAGAGCAACTCTTATTTCTTCAGGTCAAAAAGACTTTTTAATCCAAAAATAAATCCCGCCAGCAAAACAATGGCGGGGCCCGGAGGCCAATCAAGGCCATAGGATATCCACAAGCCCAAGCAGCCATAGCCTAAGCAAAGTAAGGTTGTCGACGCCATCAGTCCCTTAAGACTCTTGGCTCGCTGAGCCATTGTCGCAGTAGGCAAAGAAAAGAGCGCGATCACTAACACTAGCCCTACTAAGTGCATTAGAAGCATAATCGCACAGGCGATCACCACTAGAAGCCCAGAATAAAGCAGCACCACTTTAACTTTGCGGATGCGCGCAAAGGTTTCGTCAAAAGCAGTTAATTCAAGAGCGTGATAAAAGCGAATGCAAAAGAAGAAAATAAATACATCAAGAGCCAACAACCAATACAAGTCGTTAACCCCCAACAAGAAAAGATTTCCAAAGAGCCAACTTTCTAAACCATCTTGATAACCCGGGGTATGAGCTAAAAAGATAAGCCCTAAAGCCATGCCACCTGACCAAAGTGCATTGATGAGATTGTCTTCGCGCTGATTTCCTTTAAACTTCAAAAACGCCAACGTCAACGCTGAACAAATGGCCGCCAAGAGCCCTCCCATAAAGGGATTCAGAAATTCCCAATGGTATTGACTTCTCAAAAAAACAAAAAGACCAATCCCCCCCAGTGAGGCGTGAGCAATCGCCCCCGCCAAAGAACTCAAGCGCCGCAGATACACCAGTGAACCCACCATTCCCGCAGCCGGAGCAGCTAGCAGAGTGGCCAAAAATCCCCTCTGCAAAAATCCGTGATTTAAAAGATCATGCCAAAAGTCAAACATGCGACTCTCCATGATGGTGATGCACCATATTTACACCTTGACCAAATACTCTTTCAAGGAGCTCTGGAGTCACTTCTGAAGTCGAATGCACCGAGGCCGTTTGATGCAAACACACCACACGATCGGTAATCCCCGAGACAAAGCTGACATCGTGCGTCACTAACAAAACGCCCATCTTCTTTTTGATTTCGGTAAGAACATCTGCCAAATTTCTCGCACTGGGTAAATCGACATTTGCAGTGGGCTCATCCAACAGCAAGAATTCGGGCTCACCCACTAAGGCGCGCGCAATCAGTGAACGCTGGCGAATTCCTCCTGAAAGTTTTCCGAAGAGTTCGCCCTTTAGCAGCTGTAAAGAGAGTAGATCCATGACTTGCGCAACTCTCTTATTTTTTTCTAAACGGCTTAGCGACAATCCATACAGCCCCATGCGAATCACATTTTCAACGGTTACAGGAAAGTCGGTTTCAACGTGAAGATATTGAGGCACATAACCTAAAAAAGAAGCTGTTTTCGTCGAGGCATTGACCTTGACTCGGCCAGACTGGGGAGACAACAAACCCAATATGATTTTCAACAGTGTGGTTTTTCCCGAACCATTAGGCCCTAACAGCGAAACGATTTCACCTTTTTCGATGGCAAAACTCACCTCTTTGAGCAAAGGCATTTGTTCGTTCCAACCAAAAGAGATCTGCTCTAACTCAATCGCCACGTTCTCGAATCTCCTGGGCCCACTCATTCGCTAACGAAAGCACCTTCTCAAAAAAATCTTTATCCATCGGGTCAGCGATCTTCGTCTGCAGCCCAAAATCGGTCAATATGGGATTGAGTTTGCGCAAAGAATACTGCGGTTGAATCCACAAAACACGAATCCCCTGCGATTTAACATTCTCTAAAAGGATTAAAAGACTTTGTGTCCCCGGTATTTTGCCTTCTTTTTCAAGCTCTAAACTCGACAAGCCATAGTCCGTTAACAAGTAGTTAAATGCTGGGTGATAGAAGAATAAAGGCTTGCCTTTTATCGGAGCAAAGATACGAGACACCTCTTGATCAAGCTGTGCAAATTTCTGTCTTTGAATTTGTATTCGGCTTTTAATTTCTGAACTCTGCTGGGGCAAGAGCTCTAGCATTTTTTTTTCTAACACAGAAAGAGCTTCTATCATTCTTCGAGGAGAAGTCCACAAATGAGGATCAAAAGACGCTTCTTTTTCTGCAGTGTCATGGGTATCGTGGCTTTCATCGTGATCGTGATGGCCTTCTAATAGCTCTTGGCCCTGCCATAAAAAAAGTCGTTTTGTCGAATCAATTTCGGGCAAGCGCAGCAAGAGTTTTTCTTCGTAACCCAAACCGACGAGAATAAAGAGATCCGCTTTCACTAGGGCTTTCATACGAGAGGCAGTCGGCTGCCAATTGTGAGGACTTTCTCCGGGTTGTATAACCGATTCAACATCAGCCATTCCTTGAAGCAACTCATAAACGAGAGCTTTTAAAGGAGGAACACTCACAAAAACTCGAGGGGTTGACTGAGCGTGAAGTCCACTCGACAACACTGCGAAAAAGATGATTATTTTGCAAACTGAGCCCATTGACGCAAATTTAGTTAAGCCCCCTCAAAAAAACGCTTCCTCCAAAATTTAAAGAACTCACCCAATGGATTGGTGCCCATTTTTTGCATTTTTTAGCGTCAATGAACTCGGTTAGTTGACCACATTTGGGCCCTAAATTTTTCCATTTTTTCATTTTCATCCCTTGCCTTCTTTTTCTGCTTTTCTATAATTGGCTCACCCTCGCGGGATTAGCTCAGTTGGTAGAGCATCTCCTTGCCAAGGAGAAGGTCGAGCGTTCGAGTCGCTTATCCCGCTTTCTTCCTTCGTTTTAGACGAAACACCAAAAAACGCATTTATGCGGGATTAGCTCAGTTGGTAGAGCATCTCCTTGCCAAGGAGAAGGTCGAGCGTTCGAGTCGCTTATCCCGCTCTCAGTCGCCTCCTTTCGGAGGCCTTTTTTGTTTTCTGGCGACGAGAACGCGAGCAGAGCGTTCGATCACACC
>JBNKYI010000366.1:0-3033 GCA_050300815.1 Fibrobacterales bacterium | reverse complement strand
TGGATCGAATATCACCGTCTTAGAAGGGCTTGAAGCCGTTCGCGTTCGCCCGGCGATGTACATTGGCTCAACCGATGAAAGAGGGCTTCACCATTTGGTATGGGAGGTGGTTGACAATTCAGTGGATGAAGCTTTGGCTGGCCACTGTAACGAGATTACCGTTGAGATTACTAAAGACAACGGAATTATCGTTTCTGATAACGGTCGGGGTATTCCCACTGATATGCACCCCAAAGAAAAAATAGGCACCATCGAAGTGGTGATGACGAAGCTTCACGCTGGGGGCAAGTTCGACAGTGATTCCTATAAAGTTTCAGCGGGTTTGCACGGGGTCGGGGTTTCTTGTGTGAATGCGCTTTCAGTTTTACTCAAAGTGACTGTTCATCGCGATGGAAAAATGGTCGAACAAAGCTTTGAAAGAGGAAAACCCTTAGCTCCACAGCAAGAAGTTGGCCCCACTGACCGCTCGGGAACAACGGTTTTCTTTCAGCCGGATCCTCAAATATTTACTCAATTGACCTACCATTACGACCAATTGGCGAATCGCTTGCGCGAGCTGGCTTTCTTGAACAATGGATTGACCTTTAAATTGATTGATCACCGCGAGGCGGATAAGACAGAAGATTTTTGCTATCCCGGAGGCATTGTCTCTTTCGTTAAATACATCGACGAAAATAAGAAGTCTCTTTTGCCCGAACCCATCTTTATTCAAAAAGAAGATGGAGCAATGCCAGTAGATATTGCAATTCACTACAATGATACTTATCAAGAATGCATGCTTTCTTTTGTTAATAACGTAAACACCTACGAAGGTGGAACGCACGTCTCAGGCTTCAAGGCGGCCTTGACAAGGGCAATTAATAAGTTTGCCGACGAGCATCTTCCCAAAAACAAAAAAGATGTGCAGTTGACCGGGGATGATATTCGAGAAGGTCTGACTGCCATTGTAAGTATCAAACTTAGTGAACCCCAGTTTGAAGGTCAGACGAAACGCAAACTTGGGAATGCAGAAGTAAAAAGCCTTGTCGAGACCGCATCGGGAGATATGCTTCAGACTTATTTTGAAGAACATCCTCAAGACGTTAAAAAAATAGTGGAAAAATGTTTTAATGCGGCGATGGCGCGCGAGGCCGCTCGTCGAGCCCGACAACTGGCCCGTCGCAAAGGAGTACTCGAAAGTGGGGGGTTGCCCGGAAAACTCGCAGATTGTTCGAGTCGCAATCCCGAAGAATCTGAGCTTTTTATTGTGGAAGGAGACTCGGCGGGAGGATCGGCCAAGCAAGGACGCAACCGAGAATTTCAAGCGATTTTGCCTTTGAAAGGCAAAATTTTGAACGTTGAAAAAGCTCGCATGGATAAGATTCTTTCGAATGATGAAATCTCGACTCTCGTCAGTGCAATTGGCTGTGGTTTTGGAGCTGAAGAGTTTAACATCGCCAAATTGCGTTATCACAAAATTATTATCATGACCGATGCCGACGTGGATGGGTCGCACATTCAGACGCTATTATTGACATTTTTCTATCGCAATATGCCTGAACTGATCGAAAAGGGCGTGCTTTATCTCGCCCAGCCTCCTTTGTATAAAATTAAGGCGGGTAAGTTTGAGCAATACGCTTTTAGCGATGAAGAAAAAGATGAAATTGTGCGGGGGTTGGGAGATAGAAAAGGTGTTTATATCCAGCGCTATAAAGGTCTTGGAGAAATGAATCCCGAGCAATTGGCAAATACAACGATGGAACCAGAGACTCGTGTGTTGAAAAAAATCACTCTTGAAGATCATCTGGGTGCCGATCACGTCTTTGCCACGCTAATGGGAGATGAGGTTGAGCCCCGTCGTCGCTTTATCGAAGAGAATGCGTATAAAGTGATTGATAATTTAGACGTTTAACTTTTTCAATAAATTCGCTTTGATGCTTGTCGGCAACTCACGGAACTGCCGATTTTTGTATGGTGGAAGGTATGGGCTTGGTGTCTGGCACGTGTCAGACGTGTGTCTGACACCAACTGCGACCCGTTTTTAAAAATGCCGTCCCATAAACCCAAATCCCAAAGAGAATATTCTATTTTTTGCGGGTAATTTGAGTTTGATGCTCTGTTACTATGTAACAGATTTTTTTTTTGAAGGAATATATGCCGAATTCAGTCGTAGTCGGTTCCCAGTGGGGAGACGAAGGTAAAGCTAAAGTGGTTGATTATCTCACCAATCAATCGGATGTGATTATTCGATTTCAGGGTGGAGCGAACGCCGGACACACCGTACTGGTAGGAGATCAAGAATTCATTTTTCATCTCATTCCCTCGGGTATCATGCACGATGATAAAGTTTGCGTGATTGGCAATGGAGTGGTTTTGGATCCCGAGCAGCTTCTCAAAGAATTAGCTGAGCTTTCAGAGAAAGGAATTGTTCCTGGAGATCGGCTTAAAATTTCGGAAAATGCTCATGTGGTCCTTCCCTTTCACAAAGTCCAAGACGTGGCTCGCGAAAAGCAAGCGGGCAGTAAGGCGATAGGTACAACGGGTCGAGGCATTGGCCCTTGTTATTCTGATAAGGTAAACCGTTGTGGATTGCGCGTGGCAGATTTGCTCGATAGAGAAGAATTGGCAGAGCGTCTGCGAGCCATTGCCAAGGTGAAGAACCACGAACTGCAAAAACTCTATGATACTGAGGCATTAGACGTGGAGCCCATCATTGAAGAATACGCTCAGTATGGCGCTCAGCTCGCTCCTTTTGTTTGTGATACCGTGAACTTTTTATATGATGCGCGCACCCAAGGCAAGTCCATGATCTTTGAAGGGGCTCAGGGAACAATCCTCGATGTGGATCATGGCACCTATCCTTTTGTAACCTCTTCGAATACCGTTTCAGGAGCCGCTTGCAACGGCTCAGGCGTTGGTCCGACGACAATAGATCAGGTGATCGGAGTGGTTAAGGCCTATACGACACGAGTGGGCAATGGTCCTTTTCCTACTGAGCTTAATGATGAGGTGGGTGAATCTTTGGGTCGTATTGGTCACGAGTTTGGTGCGACG
>JBNKYI010000365.1:0-3034 GCA_050300815.1 Fibrobacterales bacterium | reverse complement strand
ATAGACGTAAAAACCTTGATCATTCTCTTTAATTTGCACCCCAATACCACCAAACTGACTCTGTTGGGGCGAGGCATAGCTTGCTCCTACCGCCAATAATGTGCATGCAATCATTTGAAGTTTTTTCAATGGATATTTCATCGTTTTGAATCCTCATTTCACATGAAATTTTACGGGATTTTACCCTTTGTCTGCTCAGCTCTAAGTCTAATCTTTTCTACGTAAAAAAAGCAATCTTTATCCGCGTTAAGATTCAATTTCCCCACAATACAAGCAGAGCTCACCGTTAAAATTAATACATTTGGGAAGAAAAATTACACGGAGTTTTTAATGGAATCACGCTATCAACCTGAGGCGATCGAGAGCCTTTGGCACAAAAAGTGGAACGAAAACCAATCCTTCAGTCCCAGTGGCAAAGGCAAAGCTTATTCTATCGTGATTCCCCCACCCAATGTCACTGGAGCTCTGCACTTGGGGCACGCCCTCAACAATACCGTGCAAGATATTCTCGTGCGCTGGCAACGCAAACTCGGCAAAAATACCCTTTGGATTCCCGGCACTGACCACGCGGGCATCGCCACTCAAGCCGTCGTCGAAAAACGCCTTAAAGAAAAAGAAAATAAACCCGTCACGACATTGGTCGCGAAGCCCTCGTTCAAAAAATATGGGATTGGAAAGACGAATACGAAGAGCGCATCACCAATCAACTAAAAATGATGGGTTCTTCTTGCGACTGGAATCGTCAGCGCTTTACATTAGACCCCACTTGTGCTCGCGCGGTGCGTCATACCTTTTTTAACCTCTTCAAAAAGCAATACATCTATAGAGGCAAGCGACTGGTCAATTGGGACACTCATTTACAAACTGCCGTCGCCGACGACGAAATTTATCACGAAACGGTGCAAGGCAAAATGTATTACTTCAAATATCCTTTGGCTGATCGTAGCGGGTTTTTGCCCGTAGCAACCACTCGCCCCGAAACCATTCTCGGCGATACCGCAGTGGCTGTGCACCCTGAGGACGAACGCTACAAGCACCTCATCGGCAAAACTTTGCGCGTTCCCTTTGTCAACCGCGAGATTCCCATTATTGCCGACGGTTTGCTCGTTGATCCTGAATTTGGTACAGGTTGTGTCAAAGTCACTCCTGCCCACGATCCCAATGATTATCAAACGGGATTGCGCCACCAACTTCCCATGATTAACATCTTAACCGAACAAGGCCGTCTCAATGAAAATGCTGGGCCCTTTGCAGGGCTATTGCGCGCCGAAGGTCGCGAAGCCGTTGTTGAAGCATTAATCAAAGAAGAGCTTCTTGATAAAGCCGAAGACCATGAAATGCAAGTCGGTCATTCTGATCGCTCGAAAACCCCTATCGAACCCTTTCTCTCTGATCAATGGTTTGTGGCAATGAGCGACTTGGCCGAGCGCGCCATGAAGGTGGTTGAAGAAGGGCAAATTAAATTTCACCCTGAGCGTTATACTCGCTCTTATCTCGATTGGCTCGGTGAAAAGCGCGATTGGTGCATCAGTCGACAATTGTGGTGGGGGCACCGCATTCCCATCTGGCATTGTGACACTTGCACTGAAGAAGAATTGCAAGCCACCTTTGGCAAACGCTCAGACGTCTATTGGTATCTAGCCGAAAATGGCTCTTGGCTCATCTGCGCCCAAGAGGTTGATCTCACCGAAAGCGATCTTCCCGGTCACCAATTGCGCCAAGACGAAGACGTGCTCGACACATGGTTTTCTTCGGCCCTTTGGCCTCACTCAACTCTAGGTTGGCCCAATGTTACCGAAGAATTAAAAACTTGGTATCCCACGTCTGTGCTTGTTACCAGCCGAGACATTATCTCGTTGTGGGTCGCTCGTATGGTCATCACAGGTCTAGAAAACATCGGTGAAATCCCCTTCAACGATGTCTACATTCATCCCAAGATTCTCGATGGACAAGGTCAAACCATGTCGAAATCTAAGGGTAACGGTGTAGACCCCCTCGATATCATTGCCAAGTACGGCACCGATGCGCTACGTTATACTATGGCCTCACTTTGCACGGATAACCAAGATGCCCGGCTTCCTGTCAAACCTGAAAAACAAGAAGACGGTCGCACCATCAACACTTCAGAAAAATTTGAACTGGGACGCAACTTCGCCAATAAACTTTGGAATGCTTGCCGCTTTGTCGAACCTCATTTAAATCAACGAGCGGCAACGATTGATCCTGAGCTCCTCGCTCTTGAAGACCGATGGATTTTAAGTCGAGTTCACTCAACTCTTAAAAAAGTAAACGAGTCTTTAGAGTCTTATAAGTTTAACGACATTGTCAACACCCTCTATCATTTCACCTGGAATGATCTCTGTTCTAATTATCTCGAGATTAAGAAAAAAGTGCTCACTTCTGAATCTCAATCTATCGAAAAAGCCAATGGCCTGGCCGTTTTTGCCGAAGTGCTCGAAATCTTGCTGGGAGCGTTACATCCTGTAATGCCCTTCATTACCGAAGAGCTCAACCAGCTGCTTTTTAACAAAGAACCTCTCATTTCTAGCCCTTGGCCTAAGTATCAAGAATCCCTTGTTAATCGGGCGATCGAAGAGGATTTTGAAAGAGTTTTCAGCATTGTCGAAGGAGCTCGTTCTATTCGAGGCCAATACGGTATCAGCCCATCAATGGAACTCAAATGCGAAGTGCATTTCGACGAAGTCCAAGACATTGAGAGAACTCGGGCAAACCAAGATCTGATTACAACGTTGGCTCGTCTTGGTGAAATTCTTTTCACCTCAGAATCAACCGCTCCCAAATTTGCCGCTCAGAAGATCATTCCCGGAGCGACCATCTACGTATTACTTGAGGGTATTCTAGACAAAGATAAAGAAATTGAAAAGCTTGAAAAAGAAATCGAAGCCGGGAAGCGCCGCGAGGAGATAATCGCGCGTCAGGCAAACGAGATCCTTGAACTCTCAACACCGGTTATGACACTCTGGCAGGGTGTTCTCGCAGCACCCCTGATCGGCTCTCTTGACAGTATACGCAC
>JBNKYI010000364.1:0-3040 GCA_050300815.1 Fibrobacterales bacterium | reverse complement strand
AGTGCTCGTATTGGGGCATCTCGCTCATCGGAGGAGATACGGTTTCGAGTCCTGTTCTCTTTATTCAGTTAACTCTGCTGGGAGAAAAGGCTGAGAGAGTTCTTTTGCGTTCGGCAGCTCGTCCGGGGCATAGACTTTGGGTGAGTGGCCCTATAGGTGAAAGTCACGTGGGATGGAAAGCGCTTGAAAAGAGTTGTTCTGGATTTGAAGAGTTGACAAAACGTCATATTGAGGGCCCGCGACAACGCGGTTTAGGCGAATTTGCCTGCGCTCGGGGGGCCTTATGCGCGATGGATACAAGTGATAGCTTAAGGGATAGTCTGCATTTTATCGCTGAAGCAAGCGAGATGGATTTGTATTTGGTCGAGGAAAATATCCCTCGCCCCCTTCTAACTCTGAGAGAATTAGATAGATTAGGATTAGACGAGGATTGGATTTGGGATGCCGCCGAGGATCATCGTTTAATTGCCTCTGCCCCTATGGAATGTGACCTTGATCCCTGGATAAAAATAGGGGAGGTAAGGGCGGGTTCGGGCAGAGTCTTTGCCAGCCGCCAAGGGATTTATAAAGAGTTCTCCCTAGGGGGTTTTCGTCATTTTGAAGAATGATGAAACGAACAACTGGAAATTTTTCTGGTATGGTTGTTAATTTTAGTAAACTGTAAAAGACAGAATACTGCAGCAAATGCATTGAGAAAAGGTATATGGCTCAAGAAGTTGGGAATCGCGCCAAAATTGGCGAACTGCTACTCGCTCAAGGTCTTATTGATGAAGACCAGCTCGAACACGTTCTAAATGAGCACAAGCGCACGGGCTTGATGGTAGGTAAGATCGTTGTTCGCCTCGGTTTTGTCGACGAAGAAACGATGCAGTCTATTTTGGGAACTCAACTTCGACTCAAACACAAAAAACGTTTGGGTGATATTTTGGTTGAGCAGGGAATGGTGGCCGAAGAAGATGTGAACAAGGCTGTCAATATGCAAAAAGAGACAGGGCGCCGTTTAGGTGAGTGCCTTGTGAACTTAGGCGTGATTAGCGAAGAAAAAATCATCGATGTTCTCGCCGCTCAACTCGAAATTCCCAAAGTCAATCTTTCAAATTTCAATTTTGATATGAATGCGGTGGCTTTGATTCCCGAATCAATGGCCCGGCAGCACAAGGTGGTTGCTCTTTACAAACGTTTGAATAACTTGACCATCGCGATGGCTGATCCCACGAATATTCGCACAATTGAGCACGTCAAATTCAAGACGAATCTCAATATCGAATGCGTGATGGCCACTGAAAAAGAAATTAAAGCCTCGTTAGAAAGAGTTTACGGCTCTAGTAGTGAGACCCTTTCCGCATTGCTTGGCGATGCCGATACTGGAGATTTAGAAACCATTGAGCGCAGTGACGATGGCGATGACGAGGAGTTAACCGATGAAGAAGGTCGCCAGGTTGTTAAAATCGTAAATTCGATTATTAACGAAGCCATTGCCTTAGGGGCTTCTGATATTCACCTTGAGCCTCAAGAAACATATCTACAGCTTCGCTACCGCGTCGATGGTGAGCTCTCAGTTAAGCCTCCAATTCCCGGAAGGTTGATGGGGCAAATTATTTCGCGTTTAAAAATTCTGTCTAAAATGGATATTTCTGAAAAACGCCGCCCTCTCGACGGTCGTTTTACGATCAAGTACCGGGGCAAAGAAGTGGATTTGCGGGTTTCAAGTTTTCCTTGTATGTTGAGAAAAAGAGGGGTTACCGAGAAAATATGTATGCGTATTCTCGACCCTGAGGCCAACCAGTTTGGGCTTGATGACATGGGAATGCATCCTGAAGCTCTGGAAAAATTGAAAGAATGTATCAACTTACCTAACGGAATTGTGTTGGTCACGGGCCCGACGGGTTCGGGTAAGTCGACCACCCTTTACGCTTGTGTGAGAGAAATTAATTCTCCTAGCGTAAATATTTCGACAATGGAAGACCCTGTGGAACTCCAACTTGAAGGGGTAAATCAAGGGCAGATCAACAATGCGGCGGGTTTTACTTTTGCCGCTGGAATTCGCGCGCTTTTGCGTCAAGACCCCGACATCATGTTGCTCGGAGAAATGCGTGACCAAGAAACGGCCTCTATGGCAATCGAGTCGGCATTGACGGGTCACCTTGTGCTTTCGACCTTGCATACCAATGACTCTTGTGGTGCCTTTCCCCGTCTGACCGATATGGGTTTAGAACCTTTTTTGGTGACTACAGCGATTAAAGGTGTACTTGCCCAGCGTCTGGTTCGTCGTATCTGTAAGCACTGTAAAGTGGAAACAGAAGTGGATGAAAATACACGCAAACGCTTGCGCATCCCTACTGATTACCAATTTTATAAAGGCAAAGGATGTGATCGCTGTGATGGGAGTGGTTATAAAGGTCGGGCTGCCCTGATTGAGTATTTGATTCCCAATGAAGGTTTTAACGATTTGGTATTGAAACATTCTTCGGCTGAAGTGCTAAAAAAATACGCAATAGAACACTGTAAGTTGCGGACTCTTCGCATGGAGGGAATTCGCAAAGCCAGTGAAGGGCTCACCAGTTTAGAAGAGGCATTGGCTGCATCGCAAGCCGACTATACCGATTAGTGTTACATCTCAGTCCCGAATACTTAGCGGGGGTCTTGAACCCTCAACAGCTTCAGGCGGCTCTTCATGTTGAGGGCCCGTCTTTGATTTTAGCCGGAGCGGGCTCGGGAAAAACCCGAGTGGTGGCTTATAAAATTGGTCATTTGATTTCTCACCACCGCTTTCCCTCTGACCGAATTTTAGCGGTAACCTTCACCAACAAAGCGGCCGGAGAAATGAAATCGAGAATTTATCAGATTCTTGACGCTCAGGTGCCTCTGCCATGGGTGGGTACATTTCACGCCCTATGCGTTCGTATTTTGCGTCGTATTTTGCCCCGCCCTAATCCCTTGCGCCCCGAACCCGGTCATTTTCAGAATTTTTCAATTTTTGACGATGACGATCAAAAGAAGCTTTTAAGGCAATTGATCAAATTCCATCGACAAGGGATAA
>JBNKYI010000363.1:0-3063 GCA_050300815.1 Fibrobacterales bacterium | reverse complement strand
GCCTAAAAATCGCGACTCAACTGAGCACGAGCACTCGAGGGCATACTGTGTATCTACTTGATGAACCGACGACGGGATTGCACAGTCAAGATATTGAGCGCCTTTGGGAAGTGCTCAACCGCTTGGTTGAGCAGAACAATACCGTTTTGTTGATTGAACATCAACCCGATATCTTAAAACAATCTCACTGGATTGTAGATCTAGGGCCTGGCGGAGGCCCCGAAGGCGGGCAACTGCTTTATCAAGGGCCACCTGAAGGAATGAAAAAACTCAAGGGTAATGCCACTGCTGAAGCCTTGTGGAGAAAAGAATGACTCTGAGTGAAATTTGGATTTATCCGTTAAAATCTTTTGGGGGAGTAGCCTTAGATGAGTGGGAGGTTCTCGCCAGTGGCCCCTTAGAAAAAGACCGGGAGTTTGCTCTCTTTGACGAGAAGGGCAAGGTCTATAATGGCAAGCGAGACACTCTCTTTAGCGGACTCGATCTGCAATGGGATCAAGAGGGTTTGGCGATTACAGCGATGGGGCTTGAGCAGTTGACCCTAAAAGATTTAGCAAGCCCTGCAGAGCAGCGCCTTTTTTCGGAATGGGCTTCTGATTATTTCGGAAAGAAATTAGAACTGCGCTCGAATCAGGTAGAGGGGTTTCCTGATGATCTCGAAGCGAATGGCCCCACTTGGGTGCACCGATCAAGCCTGCAGCGAGTGGCAAATTGGTTTGATTTGAGTGAAAGTGAGTGCCTGCGTCGCTTTCGCGTCAACCTTATTCTAGACTCAGAGGATTCTGCTTTTGCAGAAGACCTCTGGGTGGGGCAAAGGGGGCAACTCGGAGAATGTCAAGTGGAGTTTACCAATATCTGCAGACGCTGCGTGGTGCCCACTCGAGATTCGACCAGTGGGCTTTTGACGTTGGATTTTGTGTCTCGTTTCAACGAATTTCGGGTGAAAGAAAGACCCCAAGGGGTGAATCCCGCTGTTTACAATGTAGATTATAAATTTTGCTTGAACTCAAAAACCTTAAGGGGAGGGCTTGTGCGAGTGGGTCAACCTTTTTCTCTGCTGAGTTTATAGCACCTAGATCAATTCGCGGAGCTTCTTCAATACCTCAAGGGCGTGTTCTTTTACTTTGACAGGGCTCCAAAGGGCTTCGATATTGCCTTCGGGGCTGATCAGCCAAGTCGAGCGAACCACTCCCATAAATTCTCGTCCCATAAATTTTTTTAACTGCCAAGCGCCGTAGGCTTCAATGACTTGATGATCGGGATCTGAAAGCAATTCGATCTTCAGGTCTTTTTTTTCAATAAAACGACAGTGGCTGACTGTTGAGTCTGGGCTAACACCGACGATTTTGGCACCCGCTTTATGAAATTCTTTTAAGAGTGAGGTGAAGTCAATGGCTTCGGTGGTGCAACCGGGGGTATTGTCTTTGGGATAAAAGTAAAAGACCAGCCAATTCCCTTTAAAATCTTTGAGGCTGACGGGCTGATTGTCTTGATTGAGTAGGGTAAATGCAGGGGCTTTTTTGCCTTCGGTGACAATTGAGTTGTTTTTTGGCATTTTATTTTCCGGTCGAAGTGATTTTTTAGAAATATTCCATAGGATAATAAAATATCGACATCCTCACAGGGCGTAAGATTTTAGCTTTGGGGCAGTCTAATTCCTAGATCCATCTGAATCAGTGAGTGATGAATGCGATGGATGATTTGACGTTAACAGCAATCGCCTTCGGTATGCAATGACACAGAGCAGAGACGCTAAAAATTGTATTTGAAGGAGCAAAAAGAGGTTTGTGGTGTCTGAGAAGAAGAAAGTCGTGGTGGTCGGAGGTGGGTTTGCCGGCCTAAATTTTATCAAAGGTTTGAACCCCAATCAGTTTGACATTTTGTTGATTGACAAACTCAATCACCATCAGTTTCAGCCCCTACTCTATCAAGTGGCAACGAGTCAACTAGAGCCTTCGAGTATTTCTTTTCCTTTGCGCCATGTTTTTCGCAAAATGAATCATGTGCGCATTCGCTTGGCCGAGGTTTTATCGGTAGACCTCAAAGCGAAAAAGTTGATCACGTCGGTGGGGGATTTTGATTACGATGAGTTAGTGCTGGCGATGGGTTGCAAGACGAACTTTTTTGGCAACAAAGAAATCGAAAAGCACGCTCTGACGCTGAAGTCGACCTATGATGCCATCGCGATTCGAAATCATATCTTACAAAATTTTGAAGATATTCTCTCGGCAGAAAATCGCGAAAAAGAGGCCTTGCTGCATATATGTATCGTTGGCGGGGGGCCGACGGGAGTAGAGCTGGCGGGGGCCTTTGCCGAGATAAAGAAACACGTTCTTCCGAGAGATTTTCACCGCATTGATTTTTCGAAGTTGCGCATTTTACTTATCGAAGGCAGTCCTTATCCCTTAAATAACATGAGTAATTTGGCCAAGGTGAGCACACGAGATTATCTCGAAAAGATGGGCGTCGAAATTTTGCTCAACTCTTTTGTCAAGAGTTACGATGGCGAAGTTTTGATGTTGCAAAACGGCGAAAAAATAAAAACCAAGACCGTAATTTGGGCGGCGGGGGTGACTCCGAACCGTCTCGGGGGATTGCCCGAACATGCGGTGATGCCCAATGGCCGTCTCAAAGTCGACCGCTGCAATCAATTGGTTGGAGTTGATGAGGTTTACGCTTTGGGGGATTTGGCTTATATGGAAACCGATGCCTATCCCAAAGGTCACCCTCAGGTGGCGAACGTGGCCATCAATCAGGGAAAAAACTTAGCGACGAATATGAATAAAGGCGTCGAGAGAAAAAACTGGAAGAAATACGAATATAAAGATTTGGGCTCGATGGCGACGATTGGTCGCAATAAGGCGGTGGTGGATCTGCCCTTTGTGAAATTTAAGGGATATCCGGCCTGGTTGGTGTGGATGTTTTTGCATCTTATGCTTATTCTTAGCGTGCGCAACAAGGTGATTATTTTTATTAACTGGGCTTGGGCGTATATCAATAAAGACACTGCGCTGAGATTGATTTTAAAATCGAATAAGTAGTTAAGTCATAAAATTCAAAGAC
>JBNKYI010000362.1:0-3068 GCA_050300815.1 Fibrobacterales bacterium | reverse complement strand
CAATCGTGTGGGTGAATAAACCTCGTTGACAAAATATTAATTAATGATTCAATCTCTAAGTGAATTTTTCAATAACTCTTTGATGGGGGCAAAGAGATAGGGATCTTTGCAGAGGGCGGGGTCTTGAGAGAGCCGTTTGAGCAGGGGGGGCAAAAAGGCAAGCCCTTGGGCTTCTTCGAGGGCCCCCCAGATCATAAAATCTCGATAGCCGGGGTAGAGGGGGCTAAAGGGAGGCTCTTTGGGGGTGTTTTGCCAGTTTTTAAAGAAGGGGTAAGTGAGCCCCACTTGATCAAAGCGATTTTGCATCCAGGCCGCTAAACTTTCGACATAGGGGGTGCAAATCAAATCGGGGTCAATCTGTCGGTAATAAATGTGAAAGAGCTCGTGCACCAAAATATTTTGCACAGGCAACAATGGATTTTGATGCAGGTTGAGGTGTTCGTCGTCGCTGATCGGCACAATGATCTCTTTTAGAGGAGCGCCCCTTTTAAAATCGTTTTCAAAATAGAGGCTGTTGGTCAGTTGGTCGTCGACTCGCGCAATTTGAGCGAGGGCGTTTTTTTCTCGCAAGGGGGTGTCGAGGGTGCCGAGATCGACCAGAGAGATAGCGAGCTTGCCCTTTTCGGTTGCTCTGTTATAATAGGGGCAACGCTCGGTATAACTGGGGGGGGCAAATTGCAAACTGTCTTCAAAAAAGCTTTGAACCGATTTGACACTTTGATCGATTAAGTCAAAAAAGAAGGGGTGCTTCATGGCCATCGCCGGGGCGTGGGGGCCTTTTAGAGCATAGCAAATATTGACGTATTTGCCCTGATAGATCTTTGATTCAGGAGGGGGTTGGATAATATAAGAAGAAGTTTTTTTTGTTGAATTTGCCGAGTTTGTCGAATTGGCGGAAGCTGAGACAGAATGAACGAAGAAAAATCCGACAGAAATAAATAATGTGAAAAAAAATGTATACGGCATCTTGTGAGACTCTCATTTAGATTCTATTCTTTTAAGCGAATAGGAATTAGGGAATGTGGAAGTTAAGTCTGTTGAAACGAGTGGAGCAATAATATTAATTCAATAAGCATATCCGTTCAATAAATAGAATAAACCATCGGCATTAATATCGCGTTAGCGTTAACCGTATTGTCGAGGCCATGTGTCGTTTGAAAACATTGTTGTTTTAACGTTTGAAGCTTTCTCGCTACACAATGCGGATGGAAACCCGTTTACTCCATAAGGAGTAAAGTTAAACTGCGTTTGTGGGAGGAAACTTTGAAGCTTTTTAGAACATTGTCTATGTTATTCATAATGGGATCGTCAATCCCCTCTTCGGTCTTTGCACTCGAAGTTCTTGAGATATCTCCTTCGGTCACGACCCCTCCTGGCAAACGCTTGCTTCTAAGCGTGAAAGCTGAAGGTACTGATCTCTCTTATCGCTGGCATATAGGCACCGATGAGTTCGCGGGCGCGGGCGCCCAGTTTACCACTCCTTGGATTACCTCTGCTGATCACCAAAAAGAGTTTTGGGTCGAAGTTACCGATGGTCTAGGCAACAAGGCCGTTTCGGGGCATCGGCGCATCTATGTCGTTGAGCCGACCAGCAAGGTCATCGCTCTGACGGGCACCCTCAAAAAGAAAAATGGGCAAAGCGATTTTGCCACCGATCTGCGAGTGAGTCTCTATGCCGCCAAAGAAGGAGGAGCTGCTCTGTATGTCGAAGAATTTTTGGCTGAAAACGCTCAGGGTGTAAACGTCGAGGCAGGCAAGTTTGTCGTGCGTTTAGGCGAAGGGCAAAGCAATGGGCCCCTAGTGCCCGTGGTTAAAAATAACGCGAGCCTTTACGTCGAATTTACCGTTTTGAGCGATGCCTTAGAAGAAACTCTTTCTCCTCGTCTCGCTTTAACAGCGGCTCCTTATGCAATGGCAGAATCGGGGCAAGTGAGCTTAAAAGGCGAAGATGACCCTTGTGCGGTTGTGGATGCGACGACAAATGAGACCCGTTGTTTAGACGCTTCTATTGGAACTTACTACGTCAATACCACTTCTAGCAAAACCTGGCAGAAAGTTTATTCTGGCTGGATTCAGATCGATTAGGGGTTTACTTTGAAAAGAGTCTTTATTGTCTTGCTGGCGTTTTTGTTTTTGCAGATCAACGCGGCATCTAACGAACAGTTAATTGTGCGAACTCAAACTTTGGCGGGTGAAACTTATCAGAGTAAGATTCAGATCTCTATCACCAATCTCAGTCAATTTTCGCTAAATCATTTGAAGGCCTATTATTTCTTTTCTACAGAAAATAATAGAGCGCCGATTGCCACCGTTGTCAGTGGCCCAGGGCACATCTCCAATATCATTAACCTAGGGTTAAACCAATACAAAGCCGAAATCAATCTGGCAAACGTCGAAATCGGCGCGGGTCAAAGTTTAAACAACGGCTTGGGTTTGACCTTAGAGCTTCGCATGCAAGACAATTTAGACTGGAACCCTTTAAATGACTGGTCTTGGCTCGATTCGCCTAACTCAATGGAGGTCAATACCAGAGTTCAGGTTATCAATGCTGCGGGCGAAATTCTATTTGGCACCAGTTCAGAGGGGCAAAGCCCCATTCTTTCGATCAGCGCCGATCCCAATTGCCCCGAATTGATTATCTATAATGGCAGTGAGAGCGATTGGATTTATTTTGATCCCTTTGATTGGGTAGAAATTGAGGGGATTGCCAACTGGGGCTATTTTAAAGATCAACTGTTGATGATCCCCCCTTATTTGCGAGTCGGGGGAAGCAAGAATATTACAGACGATTGGCAAAGCACTTATCTCTTTAAGCAGCCTCTAAATCTCACCGATGACGAGCTGTCTTTTGATTTTGCCGCCTACGGTTTGTTAGAGCACGCCTTTAAGCTGGTCGATGTAAACGGAAACTTTAGCGCCGAGCAGCAACCCGTAGAGCCCACTTGGAGCAACCAGAGCGTGAGTGCCATCTCGGCTCGACATATTGTATTTAGTGCCGATTCGACATCGCCAGCAAACTTTGATTGGACAGCGGTGGCGGGCATTGTTTTTTCAGAGTATGCGGTGGC
>JBNKYI010000361.1:0-3068 GCA_050300815.1 Fibrobacterales bacterium | reverse complement strand
AGTTTGAGAAAAGATAGCTTACCTCTAGCCCCCACAGAGCTTAAAATACAAGGCGCTGTCGAAGGAATTCCTTCTCAGACAAACACCCCTGAATTGATTTTGCGAGGCAAGTGCAATGCAGAGGGGGGAGAAGTGGTTGCAGGCATTTTTACAACAGAGGTCAATCAAGGAAAATGGGAATTAAAGGTTTTTTGGCCTCCTGAAGATGAGGGAATGCAAAATTTCGAAATTTTTTGTCGTTTAGGAGAAAACTCAAAATCAATAGGCGGCGTACAAACGGAATATAAAATTCCTCGACTCCCCCTTGAATTAAATCTTGAGACCCCTAAAAAAGTGAAAATTGATCAAGGGGTCTTAGAAATTAAAGGCAACTATCAAGGCTATTTGGCCCGCCTCAAAGTTTACTTGGGAAGCAAACAATTTGATCTCACAACTCCCGATGGACGTTTTAAATTTTCTTTACCCGTCACTGACGTGTTGGGCGCTGCAGATCTAAAGGGGGCTAAAATAGTTTTAGAAGGACCCGAGAATAAACTCGAAGAAAATATCGATATTGAAGTGGATTGGACCTCAAAAAAAGTGAACACACTGAGGCCGGCACTGAAGGTTGCCAAAGACCTAGTAACGGGTAAACTGACTCTTACTTTACAAGACAATCTCAACGATCAAACGACTATTCAAGTATTGGCTAAGGGTCGAGAAATAAAAAGTTTTGTTAAAAAAGGAAACGGCAGCGGATTTGTGGTACCTCTAGAGAATGGAATTGTAGACTATCGAATCGTTGCAACAGATCTCGCAGAAAATCAAACCTTACTCGATCTACCGGGAATTGAATTTTGGGAACGGGTCGACTTTAGAGTTGAAGTGCAGACCTCTACAGGAGGCAACCGATTGAAAGTGCCTCCTTTGCCTCCAGGGCAAGACCGCCCTCTATCTGATCGCATTCAGATCAGAGTGCTGAATTTGCCAAATGACGACCCCTCTTATCTCGAAGAAATTCACGTGATCAACACCAAGACGGGTTTTCATCGAGTGCTTAGAGATAGCGAGCTCGATCGAGTTCGACTCGAAGTCAGTGTCCCTCTTCTCAGAGGCAAAGACAATACGCTTAAGGTGAGGGTTGTGCCCAAAAATGGTTTGTTAAAAGAAGTCATTAAAAATATTGAGTTGACCCAATAAGGTCGCTTTTCTGTCGAAAGAGAAAGGTCTAAATGAGACTGTTGATTTTACTTTTATTGGCAACCCTCAGTTGGTCGGCGGCCAAAGACAGTACTCTTAAAATATTGGTGTTGCCCACAGAAGTTTCTCCAGGAGGGCCGAATACCCACGAGGCACTTTCTCGAAAGTTTACTCAGTGGTTAAACACTCAGAATTTTATAGAGGCGAACTATTATCCTGAAATTCTAGCAAATGCTCACGCGCAAGCGATTTATGAACTTCCTTGTGGCGGCTTAGAGTGCGCTTGGAAAACGGCTCAGAAATTGGGATTTGAGTGGGCCATTTTAACTCGCATTGTAAAGAAGAACGGAGGCTATATTTTAGAGGCGGGCTTAGTTGATGCAGAAACTCGTCATATGGTGAGGCATTATCGATTTTCGGTGACTCGCTCTCTCGCTGAAATTGCCGATCGCTATCTTCCTCTCAAAGATTCAATTCAGGTGGCTATTCAAGATAAGATTAGCTCTCATCGAGAAGATTATGCGGCTGATCACTACACCCTCATCGAAAATCAGGTGCAACAAGATACCCTTAAAGCCAGTGGTTCTCCTTATTTACTCAAACAAAGCTTAATTGTTCCTTCGGGAAAAGAATGGGTGATTGAGCCCGGCGTAGAAATTCACGTCGCCAATCCCAATGTGAATATCAATGTCTTTGGCAAATGGGTTGTGAAGGGTACAGAACAGAAACCGGTTTTGATTCGCTCAGCTAAACGCTTTCCTATGCCGGGAGATTGGCAGAGAATTATTGTGAAATCGGTAGGCCGAGCCGAGTTGAGTCATTTAGAAATTCGCCACTCAAATTATGGAATTAACGTGATCAATAGCGCTGTGAATTTAGATCATGTGAATATTAATCAAAATAATTACCGAGGAATTTTTGGAGCAAATGCAGAAATCTTTTTGCAAGATTCTCGTATTGAGGGAGGGCAAGAAGTGGGATTGCATGCAGAGTCATTCTCAAGGGTTAGACTGCAACGAAGTGTTCTTCAATACAATAAAATCGCTCTCGCATTAAATGGAAAATCAAGTCTCGAAGTGATTAGCAGCCGTATTGAAAGAAATAATACGGGATTGGTGATGAATGGCGAAAATTCGCTAAAAGTCAGTTTTTCTCGATTTCAATCGAATAATACGGGATGGATTCTCGATAAAGAGAGCCTTGCCAAAACATTGAATCTAGCAGCAGACTCGACCAAAGCAAACAATTCGTTGACTTCAGAGTTGTTGCAAACAAGTGGTGTGCGAGGAAACGGACGAGACCTGCAAGTGTTAAATAGCACGCAAAGTTCGTTGCTTTTTGTTCATCCCTTTCTGTTGAAAAGTCAACAAGAGGTTCACATTGGTGAACTTCAACAAAAGGAATTTAAGGCGGGATTAATTACCGTTGAAAAAAAAGAAACAGAAAATCCTGAAGAATTTCAGTGGTTGGGAAATTTGAGATTAGGAGGGGAATATGGATTAATTCACACTCGCCGTCACCCTTCACTCATTCCCTATGCTAACGGGGTTGATACGATTCACTACAAAGAGCGTTATCCCAATCTTTATAGAGCAGATGGGGGGATCGGAGAACTTTCTTTTTTTGGAATAGCCCAGTGGGCGGAGCGTTCAATAGAAGTCAATTTTGAAGGAACCTATGACGAATGGGCTAACTTTAAATCTTATCCTTGGTCGGTTCATTACTTAGATCAATACAACGAGGCTTGGCTGGGTTATGTCACTGAAAGTGGCCCGGAATTGGCAGTGTCTGGGTTGAATTACCTAGGGGGAAAATATAAGATTCAAAGTCAAACCCATGAGAATGGTAGACCTTTGCTTGGTTTGAGTATGGGTTGGGGAGAAGAGGTG
>JBNKYI010000360.1:0-3080 GCA_050300815.1 Fibrobacterales bacterium | reverse complement strand
TAATCAAAGGTGAGGACCTTCGATGAGTCAAACGCTAATGGATGTATTAGGCATGAATGCACGCAACCTTGAATGCATCTACCCCAATAATCACCGCAAAGATTATCCTCTAGTTGACAATAAAAAAATCACTAAAGATGTCTTATCTCAACACGGGTTTCCCATCGTTCCCCTTTTGGCTTATGCCCAATGCCAATTTGAATTGCCTAAGGTCTATCACACTCTTCATCAACTCGAAGAATTTGTCATCAAACCCGCCCATGGCTTTGGCGGTGGCGGAATCAAAGTCATCGGAGAGCGAATAGGCTCTCAGTGGCTAAGCGCTTCAAAAAAGAGCGTCAACTTTCAGGATCTTGCCGAACACTGCGATGAAATTTTATTTGGCGTTTACAGTATTGATAATTCGCCTGATCAAATTTTGATTGAACCTCGAATTAAAAATCCTGAGCGATTCGCTCAAGTTAGCTATCAAGGTTTGCCCGACATTCGCATGATCGTCACAAAGGGTCAACCGGTAATGGCAATGCTTCGCTTGCCCACTCGACAGTCTGACGGAAGAGCCAATCTTCATGTGGGAGGAATTGGGGTCGGCATTGATCTTCAAAAAGGGGTCACCACACATGGCATTCAAAAGGGGCGCTTTATCACTCATCACCCCGATACTCAAGCAAAGCTATCGGGAATTGAAATTCCCCATTGGGAAAAATTGAAAGAGATGAGCTGCGCGATTCAAAAGATCATTCCACTAGGTTATATGGGTCTAGATTGGGTTCTCGACGACACCGAAGAACTCTATCTGCTCGAACTTAATGCACGTCCCGGAATTGAAATTCAAAATGCAAATCGCACGGGGCTACGTAAAATTTTAAGAGGCATTAAATGAAATTGTCGCTTAAACAATGGTTGCAATACTGCATTCCTCTCACCATTCTCTTAGGTATCTTACTTTCTAATTTTTTCACGCAAATTGCCCTGTTTGAAAAATGGTGGGATCTCAACGAGATCATCACGGTTGTCGATCCCGCTAAGGGAAAAAAGACAGAACACGTTCAGTGGAAGCCCGAAGAAGAGGGACTCAATTCATCGATGTTTCAAGATTCGATCGGTTTTGGCGTCGCTAAAAAAAATCAAGTGGCTCAGTGGATTCGCCAAGGAAAATACGAGAAGGCTCAAAACTTTCTAATCGAAAAAATAAAACTACACCCTAGTGCAAAGAATTACTCTCAACTGGGAATTATTGAATTGAATCTCGGCGATACACTCAAAGCCAAAGAATCTTTGTTTAAGGCAATTGCTATCGACTCAACCCGAGCAAGTTCTTGGCTGAATCTCGGATTATACTACTCTCGTTTAAACGAACAAAATAAAGCCATTCAGCAATTTACTCGCGCACTGCAACTTCAACCCTCACACAACGAAGCCCAATTTAATCGAGGCTTAACTTACTATCGCCAGGGTCTTATGCTCGAAGCCCTTACCGATTTTAAGGCCATTATTGCGCGCGATGGATCTCGCAATTGGGTCAAAGCGCGCTACAACGTCGGCTTGATCTTAATGAAACAATCTCAGTGGGATGAAGCCGCTGAAAACTTTAAAGAAGTGTTGCGACTCAATCCCATTCACTTACCCTCTCGTTATAATTTAGGCTTACTCTATATGAGATCCGCAGATCCCAACCAAGCTATTGACCAATTCAAAAAAGTGTTGCGCATTGATGGCAATCATCAAAAGTCTCTTTATAACTTAGCGCATCTCGAGTTTGAAAGTGAAAAATACAAATCGGCTCTGCGTCATATTTCTGCTCTGACAAAAATTGATCCAAAGAACGAAGAAGCAATCGTCTTAAAAGCTCGTATCCTCAGCGCACAAAAAAACTACGAGCAAGGGCTAGCTGTGCTGCAAACCGCGCTAAAAATGGATTCTCTTAATTTAGACTGGATGCTTGAGAAGGCACTCATTTTAAATCAAGCGGGCAACTCTCTCGAGGCGATGCAAATCTTTGATAAAATCATCGCGAGTGACAGTTCTTTTGCCCCTGCCTATTTTAGAAAGGCGTTAATTTATGAAGAACAAAAAGAATTTAACCTCGCGCTCCCTTTGCTGCAAGAAAGCGTCAACCTAAGGCCCAGACACACCGAGTCTCTCTTAGCCTTAGCTAGAGTCTATCAAAAGTCAGATCAATGGAAAGAATCGCTCCATCAACTCAATAAAATTCTTAAACGCGACTCTGTCAATATTGCCGCACTCGACTTAAGGTTTCAATGCCATCTTCAACTCGGTGAATTTAGTCGAGCAGAGGCGGATTTACAGATTTTAGAAAGCTTGCATCCCCAAGCCATCAATCTAGAAACGCAAAGAAAAGAATTAAACGCCCGTCAGCAAGACCGCGAAATCACCGAAGAATAGATCAATAACAGGTGTTAAACATTGGGTTCAAATAGTACCAGCACTTCGATGCCCGTAGTGCCGGGAAATAAATCAATGGCTGCAATTTGCGAAATTTTATAGCCGTTTTCATTCCACTCTTTTACCGCCTTTGGCAGAGATTCAATTCCGCAAAAAATGTGCAACACTCGCTGAGGTGATCTAGCGGCAAGAGCCTCTATAACCCCTTGAGCTGTTCCCTGGCGAGGAGGGTCTAATAAAAGAATTTCAGCAGACTTAGGAGAGGGCAAAGACTCGATTGATTGTCGATTTAAATCTCGACTCAAGAAACGGATCCCCGATATTTTTTGATGTTTCATATTTTGGCGAGCCATTTCAATCGATCCACCCGCCCAATCAATACCCACAGCGCTTTTTACTTTATCTTTTAAAGCGAGACTAAAAAAACCGTAGCCACAATACATGTCTAGCAACTCTTGATGAGCTTCGGGGCGAATCATTTTTTCGACGAGTTGAACAAATTCACCCATTGCCTTTTGATTGACTTGTGAAAAGCCCGTTACGGGGAATCGCCACGAAATGTCTTTAAACTGGTGCTCTAGAAATTGTTGTCCAAACAAGGCCTTTAAGGCTTTCGAAGCATCAATCGCATTTGTTTCGAAATAATAATCTGAGAGTGAAGGATCAAAATATAG
>JBNKYI010000359.1:0-3080 GCA_050300815.1 Fibrobacterales bacterium | reverse complement strand
CAAATAAATAGACTTGGCTGTCTCGTGATACCAGCTATCAGGTTTACTCTCTCCAATTTGTCCCCAGCGACGCATCTGAGTCAAGAACCAAATGGCATCTGAATAATAGGGATAAGTTGCATTATAGCGATAGAACACGTTGAAGTCGGGCATGGCGCGTTTATCGCCTTTTTCAAATTCGAAAGTTCCCGTCATAGAGTTCGCAATAACTGCAGAATCTGCGCCCACATATTCGGCCTTGCTCAAAATCCCTACGGCTTCAGCGCGATTCGCTCCGTTATTCTCATCAAGCCATTTGCCGGCACGAATCAGCGCTTTAGTAAGAGCTTTTGTGGTTTTGGGATACTTTTCAGTAAACTCTTTGGTCATCCCAAAAACTTTTTCGGGGTTGTTTTTCCAAATGTCATAGTTCGTCGTTACAGGCACACCAATCCCTTTAAATACCGCTTGTTGGTTCCAAGGTTCGCCAACACAATAACCGTAGATTGTACCGGCCTCAAGAGTGGCAGGCATTTGAGGTGGAGGAGTAACCGAAAGCAATACTTCAGCATCGGCTTGCCCTGTAATATCTGAAGATGTGTAAAAACCGGGATGAATGCCAGCGGCTGCTAACCAATAGCGGATTTCATAGTTGTGAGTGGATACGGGAAAAACCATACCCATATTAAAAGATTTGCCTGCAGATTTAAATTCTTTGATAACGGGCTTTAAACCTTCTGCAGAGATCGGGTGGAGGGGCTTGCCGTCAGCACCCATTTTAACGTGCGGCTTCATCTTAGACCAAACCTCGTTAGAAACCGTAATTCCGTTACCGTTTAAATCCATTGAGAAAGGCGTGACGATATGCGCTTTGGTTCCAAAACCAATTGTGGCGGCAATAGGTTGCCCCGAAAGCATATGTGCGCCATCAAGCTCACCACCGATCACGCGATCGAGCAGAACTTTCCAGTTTGCTTGCGCTTCAAGGGTCACATAAAGACCTTCATCTTCAAAGAAACCTTTTTCTTTGGCTATCGCCAAAGGAGCCATATCCGTTAACTTGATAAATCCTAACGTGAGTTGATCTTTCTCAAGCATCGCAGGAGCCGGAGTGGCAGCAGCAGAAACTTCTTCTTTCTTGGCTTCTTCTTTACAGGCGATAAGGCCTAAGGCGGCAAGGCTAATAAATAAGGAGTTCATCCATTTTTTAGGGTATGTGTTTTTGGACATTTCGACCTTCCTTTTGAGGGGTGTTCGAAATGTGATTGAGCGAAAGACATGCCAAATACGGAAAAACAGGGACTATTGTCACATTAATTGCCAAAATGCACCAAAATGGCGACGGAAACATTTATGGCGACATCTTTGTATCCCAATACTTTTTATATTCGTCATAAACTACTGCACATATTTGCACCTGTCTCTCTATTTTTTCTAAATAATGCCTCGTTGAGTAATATCAAATCTGATTTAAATAAGACTTCTTTTTTTACTGCCTAATCCCTCGCCCCTGAAATATACGGATAAATACAGTGGTTCATATTCAAGTCTCTTTCCATTTTCATGAAAAAAAATCCCGTGATTTCATTTCAAAAAACAACCGGCAAGGGGTGACAATTCAATAATAAGATTTTTATTAGAATTGGTAATAACGGCTGATTTTAATTTAAAATAATATCCATAACTATTTTAAATATAATGATTTAACTAAATCATATTTTTGCAAAAATAAATGTGAATTTCTTTTTTTCTATTAAGAATAAACTGAAAATCGACCTTATCTCTTACAAATCCTCTCTAATTCCCCATAAAACGAGATTAAATCATACCATTTAGGTCTCAAGTCGGAACAGGCAACGATTTTGAATTCTCTAAATTTAAGAGTTTAAAGGAAATAGCTCTATTTCCAACAATTCTTGCGGATACCACACGCCCGAAAGGGCCTCTTCAGACCAACCCCATCTTTGCAAACGCGAATGAATAAGGCGCACTTTGAGCGAAAATTCCATGTGCAATTTAGGAGCAAGCGGATCTTCAACCGTCCAATAGGGGCAACAAGCAGATAATAATCTGAGCTGCAAAAAAAGAACTTTTAAATCGTAATGTTGGGGGAGAATTGGATTTAAACCCTTGAGCATCGCATCTAACCAATTTGCCAGTTGAATCCCAAAGGGCTTGGGGTCATTAAAGGTGATCACTGGCCACCGCTTCTCTTTAAACTCCCAACGCTCTCGTTGCGCTTGTTTTAAAAAGTAAGGATCAAGCAATAAAGAAGTGCATAGTTTCTCAATATAAGAGAAATTCTCTGTCAGCACCTCATCCCATTTTTGCACCAATTCTCGAAAAGCCTTAAGGTCTGATTGCTTAGAATCTACAGAGCATTGCAAGCCCTCTCTTTGGCGATCGAGACAAAACAAAGACCGCATCACCGTTAAAAGAGCCTCTCCAGCCGCACATTCTAGACAAAAAATTTCAGCAAAACCATTGCAATTGGGGCAGAGCTCCCCCATCGAGGTTCTTCCTCCCTGGCAAAAACACGGATTGCGACCAGCGGTACAGCAGCTTTTTTCATTCATTTCGTGCGAAATCACCGTAAGGATTTTCTCCCTCAAGTTTGGCCAATACGACAGCACCCACACTGTCTGAATAGACATTAACCGCAGTGCGAAACATATCGAGAAGTCGGTCAGAAGCTAAAATCAAGCCCAATCCCTCAAGGGGCAGATGAATGGTTTGCAAAATCAGCACAATCGCCACCAAAGAAGCCGAGGGAATTGCCGCCACACCGATACTACTTAGCAGAGCCACTACGACGACGGTGAATTGAGTGACAAAGTCTAGTTCAATCCCATAGGCTTGTGCGATAAAAAGAGCGGCCACGCACTCATAGAGTGCCGTCCCATCCATATTTACCGTAGCCCCTAGGGGAAGGATAAAGGCTCGAATTCTTTTAGAGACACCCGCATTTTTATCTAGGCATTCAAGAGTTCGCGGAAGGGTCGCCGCCGAGCTCGAAGCCACGGCTGTCGCCGCCGTAGTCGAGCGCGAGCGTGAACTCGCCGTCCTGGAAGGCGCCGAGGGTGCCGCTGAGCGGCAGCGCG
>JBNKYI010000358.1:0-3085 GCA_050300815.1 Fibrobacterales bacterium | reverse complement strand
TAATTCTTATTATTTATTTCAGCGGGGAAATGGATTATGCGGAGCTTGAAGCCTCGCAAGAGAGGAATGGGATTATGGGATTGAGCGAAAAAGTGGATGAAGCGGTAAAATACTTGCGCTCTCGCATTTCGGCAAAACCTAGAGTGGGAATTATTCTGGGAACGGGTTTAGGAGGATTGATTGAGTCCATCGCCCAAGAAGATATTGTTGAGTACGAATCCATTCCTCATTTCGTCAGTCCAACGGTGATGGAGCACGAGGGGCGTTTGATCTTCGGCAAGCTTTCTGACCAAGATGTGGTTTGTATGCAGGGGCGCTTTCACCTTTATGAAGGCTTTAGCTATGAAGAAGTGACTTTTCCTGTGCGAGTTATGAAGGCGCTGGGTTGTGAATATCTATGGGTGTCAAATGCTTGTGGATGTGTTAATCCCCAGTTCAAAGCGGGGGATGTGATGTGTATAACCGACCATATTAATCTACTGGGCACAAATCCGTTGATTGGAAGAAATGACGATTCGTTGGGTCCTCGCTTTCCTGATATGAGCGAACCTTACGCGAAAGATCTCATTGAAAAGGTCAGCGAGGTCGCTCTCTTTGAGGGAATTCCTTTGCAAAAAGGCGTTTATGCTTGCATGAGCGGCCCCAGCTTAGAAACTCGTGCGGAATATCGCATGCTTCGATTGATCGGTGCTGATGTAGTGGGAATGTCGACGGTTCCCGAAGTTATTGTCGCTGTGCATAGCGGACTCAAAGTACTTGGGCTTTCTGTAATTACAGATGAGTGCTTTCCTGAGGCGCTCAAGCCCATCAGTGTTCCCGACATTATTGCGAATGCTCAGCGGGCAGAGCCCAAAATGATCCAAATCCTGAAGGGATTGCTAAAAAAGATTTAACATTCGTTCAATTCCCCTTTAGTCCTCAGAAAAATGTGGTAAAATTTAGTTCATGGGTAAAAAAGTTATAAAAATAGGCGTCTTGGCTCTTGCGATAAGCGGAGTTTGGGGAGAGAGTTCTCCGATTGGAGTGAGTGGGTCGATCTCACAAAGCTATATCAAAAGCTTTGAGAACGATTACCTGATTCCCGAAAGCTCTGAGGGCAGTTACGAAATATCAGAGTTCTTATTAAATATTCAAAAACCCCTTTCTCATAACCTGCATTTGGGCATGCAGTTCATCGCTAGAGATTTTGGCGATGAAGGTAATTTGAATGTAGAGTTGGATTGGGCTTTTGCCGATTATCGGGCCGCGGATTATCTTGGGGTACGCGTGGGTCGATTTAAATTGCCCCAAGGTCTTTATAATGAGGTTAGAGATTTAGACATTGCACGAGATGAGATCATGTTGCCTCAGTCGGTTTACCCTGAGGATGTACGAGCGATCGTCAGTGGAGTGAATGGTGTTGATCTGTATGGCGCTTTGGGGCATTTTGAGTATCAATATTACGCCGGCAACATGAATATCGGAGAAGATGTTCCCTTCGTGCAGTTTATAGGTGAGGGCTTCAATTCAGATAGAACGGCACTAGAGAACCGTTGGGTTGCAGGCCTTTCTACCACTTACTCCCTCTGGGATTCTAGGATTCGACTCAATTACAACTACATGTATTTTGATGGTTTCATTCGTATTCAAGGAGATCACCTTGGATTTGCATTGAGTCAAACTCGCTCTCTGTCGCTCGAGAGTTATAGAAAAATCAGGCAGGCCTATAATCTTGGTGTTGATGTGCAGGTCGCGGGGATAGAAATTTCGGGAGACCGTTGGGTTTTTTCTGCTGAAGGAAAGTTGCAGATTTTCAAATTTTCCCCTGGCAAAGAAATTAAACAATTGGTCATGGATAGTCTTGCTCGGCCTATCTATGAAGGGGCTCCTGATGTTTTTAAGAGCGTAGAAAATACCTATAAGATCTTTGAAAGTTCGCTAAATCCCCGTGAAGAGTTTTGGGGTTGGTACCTTAAGGGAAGTTACCGTCTCTTAGATGAGCTCGCTTTGACGGCGGGCTATGGTGAAACCTCGCTGGGGAGCTTGCAGCNAGGAGATTACAAAGATTACCAGAAAGATGGCTATTTGGGTTTTAGTTATAATTTTACGCCAAATATCGCCATCAAAGGCGAAGGTCACGGGGTCATTGGCACCTATTATGCTCAGCCTAGCAGTGAGAATGGAGTTTCTAAAAAGTATGGCCACTACTATCTGTTGAGAGGTAGCTATGCTTTCTAGGTCGCTATTGTTGATCGGTTTACTTTCTTTTACTGGGTTTGCCCAGAAAGATAATTTGGTTTTGGTGACCAGCCTTAAAAATGAACTTTCGGTCATAGAAACACCCGAATTGCAGGCAATCTTTCTTGGAAAAACCCGTGATGTAACAGGAATAGAAGTGACACCTGTATTATTAGACGTTAAAGAATTGCAGGGTGAATTTGTTAGAACCTTCTTAGACCGGTCAGAAATTCAATTTACTCGAACTTGGCAGAAATTGATTTTTACAGGAAAAGGGCAACGCCCTCCAGTTTTTGATTCGATCGATCAGCTCATCAATTATTTGAGAGAAAATAAAGGGGCATTGTCTTATTTGCCAAAAGATAAGGTTCCTAGAGACTTGAAGGTTTTGGTGGTGAAATGAGGAGTTCGCTCAAACGTCAATTTGTTGCAGGCGGTGTGCTCTTTGCTTCGGCATCAGTGATTGTTTTATTGCTAACACTCTACCTCAACCGAAATATTGACGTTAGAGCAACATCCCTTGAAGAAGAACTTTTACCTCGATTAATGGCCGCACAAAGCCTTAACAATATAGTGATTGAAAGTCGAGCGGCGATTATGAGGGCGATTGACGGCGACGAAGATTTTGAACGAGACCTGATGAAGCTCAATAAAGAGTTTAATCAGATTGTGCAGTCTTATGCTAGAATCAGTGAGTTAAAAAACTTGCAGGCAAATTATACGGCCTTTGTGGGGGCAGGGCAAATTTTTGGCCGTTCGGTTATCAAAGATCCCACCAGTATTCATCCCGAAGAATTAGACAAATTATCGGGATTAGCGGAGTCACTTACCCATCTAATTGAAAATTATTACCAAGAAGAGTTAAGCA
>JBNKYI010000357.1:0-3093 GCA_050300815.1 Fibrobacterales bacterium | reverse complement strand
GATTTCTCACCGAATTCGATCAAATTCAGTAAAAGTGGGTTCGAATTTTACCGAATTTCAATGAATTCCATCAAATCTTGAAACCCTAGCCCTTTCTATGTTCACACCCGCCTCCAAGTCAATTCTGCATCAAGTTCTTCGGTGATACCATATTTTGCTTGTATACCAACGAGTTGAAAGGAATTGTCGAAGTCAATCTCCGAGCTTTTTCCAGTAGAATCCCAGCCTTTAGTTATCGTGGCGTATGAATAGCCCAAATCCAATTCTGTTGTGCCTTGGCCGACTGATTTGTATTCATCAATTGCGAAAACAGATCCAACGGCTAATAATCCAATCCAAAATTTATTCATTGCATGTTCCTTTCGAATTTATAAACTCCTTTGTGGAGATAGATGCAAATTAGCCGATAAAGTAAGAAGATGTCAATGAGTTTTATGAATGTATGACAATAATGCAATTAGATGTGATATTCAATTAGATGTGATTTGGAAAAATTATAGGTGCCCTATATTTTTTCTTTGACGATCTGAAAAATCGGGAGTACCTTTAGCTCATGCAAGTTTTTTCTCTAAACCTCCTTCTCCTTCTTGAGATCGCCAACTAAGGTTGCTGAGAGTTTAGAGCTTTTGAAGAAATTCACTAAAAGCAGGCCCGCTCTCAATAGAGCGGGCCTCTTTTTATTCACCACAAAAAAGGAAAAAACATGAAAAAAGCACCGTTTTTTTACGATGTCACCTTAAGAGACGGGAACCAAGCCTTGGCTCGTCCTTGGAACACCCAAGAAAAAGAGCGTGTTTTTGATCAACTCGTTAAGCTGGGAGTCGATGGAATCGAAGTTGGCTTTGCCGGAGCCAGTGATATGGATTTTGAAGCGTGCGAGTATCTGGCCAAAAAAGCGCCCGACCACGTGGTGATCTCAGGGCTCGCTCGCGCTGTGAAGCAAGATATCTTGAAGGTTTATGAAGCGGTAAAATATGCGGCCAAACCTCGAATTCACACCTTTATTGCCACTTCGCCTTTGAGTATGGAGAACGTCTTGCGCATGCCTCCCGAAAAAGTTAAAGAGAAGGCCGTCGAGGCCGTGGCTTATGCCAAGTCTCTGGTAGGTGATCGGGGCACGGTACAGTTTTCAGCAGAACACTTTGGAGATTGCCGTGAAAATATGCCCTTTGTGATCGAAGTTTTACAAGCTGTTGTAGATGCTGGCGCGACGACGATTAATTTGCCGAATACAGTTGAGCGTTATCGCCCGATGATTTTTGTTGACATGGTACGTCAAGTGGTTGAAGCCTTACCAGATCATGTTGACGTGGCTGTTCATACTCACAATGATTTGGGAATGGCTACGGCTACGACAGTCGAGTCTTATTTTGTCGGTGCCGTTCAAATGGAGTGCGCTCTGAATGGATTAGGGGAGCGTGCGGGCAATACCAATATGTATGAAGTGGCTTTAGCTTTGCACAACTGCGATGTCAAACTGAATTTGAACTTAGGTGAAATTTATGAGACAGCGGTTTTGGTCTCTAACTGGGCCGATTTGCCGATTCCCAAAAAAGCGCCTTTAATCGGCCCTGAAGCCGTTGCTCATCGCAGCGGAATTCACCAAGATGGAGCCGCGAAAACCAAAGGGATGTCAAAAGGAGCCTATCGCCCTATTGATTACAGCATTATTGGTCGCAATGATAATGATGTGATCACTTTTACCTCGCAGTCAGGGCGCACAGCCGTTTATGAAATGATTCGCGCTAAGGGTTACAAAATCACAATGGAGGGCGCCACTGAGATGCAGCCGATTTTGAAAGCTATTTCAGAAAAAGAGGGTGAGCTTTCAGACGATCGGGTCTTAGAAATATTCAAAGATCAAATGGTAAATGTGGCGTCTCACATCAAGTTTATTTCGATTACGAATAACCACGAAGAAGAGCGCTTTGAGTTTAAGTATTCGGTTAAAGGAGAAACGAAGAACAAATCGATCAGCGCAGAAGGCCCTATTGAAGCCTGTGTGCGTTTGTTGCAACTCGAAGGCTTTCAAATTGAATTAAAGGATTATGTGCAAGGTGTCGTTCCTGCAGCAGATAAAATTTGGGCCGGGCGAGCTTTGTCAGAAATTTGCATGACCATGAATGGTAAAGATGTTGTAGGTCGCGGAGTATCGAATGACACGTTGATCGCCAATATGAAAGCGATTTTTTGCGCGGTAAACATGCTCGTATCTCAATTTTGAATCGGGTTAAAGAACTTGAGCCGAGCGAGCCTTAAGGTAAATTCGCCCCATGGTTAACCCATAAATGGCGAGGAATGTCAGGTAGCCGGGCAGTTCCATTCCCAAGTGAATTCTACCCCATTGCAGATGAAATTCAATGGGGAGAATCGAGATAAGATAACCAATGAACATGGCAAAAATCCCCCAGAAATGGGGGATAAACGCTCTGTAGTTGAACAAACTGTTTTGAACTTTGTATCGCATTTGGCCCCATTGAATTACGCCTTGAATGAAGTAGGCTGCACCCACTGAAAAAGCCGCACCTTCGAGACCAAAGTGGGGTATAAGAAGGTAAAGTAAAATTCCCTTGATAAGTATTGCGATCATCACGTTAATCAGTGAGAAATAGGTGTATCCGTATCCGAGAAGAACAACGCCGCAAAGCCCGAGAGAGCCGTTGAGTATCCAAAAAAAAGCGAGAATCCAAATAGAGGTTGTTCCTCGAACAAATTCGCTTCCATACAAGCTGAGTAAGGGAGTAGCAAAGGCAAAGAAAAAGGCGAAAATGGGGAATTGGGTTGCCGAGACCAACAGAGCGGTGTGATTAAATCCGCTGCGGAGTCGCTCGACATTTTTTTCAACGCTGATCCCTGAAATCACTGAAAGTAAAATAGGGTCAAAAGAACGGCGAATGGTACGCACGGCATTGGCCATTTGAGTGACGATCCCATAGACGCCGATGGCTCCTTCAAAGGGAACAATGCCGCTTTCGACAAAAGCAGTCAGTGCAAAGACGTCGAGCCTTTGTAGAAAGCTGTTGCCGACTTCAGAAATCCATAGCGGAACGGAATATTTAAACAGAGATGAAGGGGGAATGAAACCCTTTTGAG
>JBNKYI010000356.1:0-3112 GCA_050300815.1 Fibrobacterales bacterium | reverse complement strand
AGTATAAGAGTGTGAATTTGAACTCAGAATCAAATCAGCACCATTTCTGTAGAGACTCCATCCATCTTGGATAATATTCCAATTGATAAAACTTCTAAGTAGAGGTGAAGCTAAGCCTCTATACCATGATTCGATTGCCCATTCATAGCGTTGTTCAGACAAAGATGGCCAAATTTCACTTGAACCTTTTGATTCATTTACTAGAGATAATTCATGATTTGAATTCCAAAAATTTGCCCCCATTAAGGTCATTGACTGATTATGAGGTCCACGATCAAGAAGCTTGTTGCCTACTCCTTCTTGCATAGGGTACCAAGCAATGAGTTCACTGGGCAAAGGATAAACATTTTGCCACGTTTTAGAAACTTCTGAGTAATTGTCTCCACGATCAACGGCTTTAATATGCAGGGTTAAGGGGCAACCCATGCATTGATTCATAGCAACGCGATCTAGCACAATGTTGGTATTAAAACTGGATAAGTCTGAAACATCAATTTGCTCAAAGCTTATTTCTTGCCCCCCCAATTGCACCTTAACCTCTAGAAGATCAACCCCGCTAGTTAAGTCGCTAAACGCCGTCGAATAAGAGATCACATTATTGACACCATCAAAAACGTGGTCTGCTTCAAGGTTAATTGTAGGTAAATCTCTATCTATCTTAATTTGAGGCCCTAAGCTTTGACGGCTAGGGTTAAATGCATTCGAATAAGCAAATAATATCCGATATTCATCCCCCTTCCAGCTTTGAGGTGAATTGATAAGCACTGAGCCCGACAGTTCATTTTGAGTTTCAATCAGATACTGAGTATTTCCGTAGACATCATTGAGCTTGACCAACAAATCTCCTTCGGCGGTGGCAGAATAAGGCAAATCAACTTTTCCGTTTACCGCCCCAAACCACAAGAGGTCATCCCCTAGATAAGTGAAGTCTAAATCACCTTCTAAAACAACTTCTCTAACAATAGAAGACGTCGTCTTTAATTGACCATTACTTAAAATGGGAATGGCATGCAGATAACTTTTATAGGTGGTATAAGCTAAATCAAGGTTTTTAGTATACGGGAATTCACCTTGATAACTATCGACTTTTATCGGGGGCGTTGCATCGTCTACCTCATTAAATACGGCATCGTCATCCCAATAGAATTCAATACCACTTAAGCCATCCCCTTTAAATTGAACGGATCGATTTAAGGTATTGTCTCTCTCAGGAGAAACCGTAAATTCATAAAGTAAACTTGCAATTTGGTTTTCGTCTAAGACGGCAAAAGAGCTAAAGGTCTTTGTATATCCTCTTAACTCGAGAACGGTCCAACCTTCACAATTATTTTCAATAGGGCTACAATCTCCCGAACTCATTTTAAAGTGTTGCGTTATGCCCTCTAATTCAACAATCGAGTTATTCTCAACCTTATAAAGCTTCAGCGACTTAGGGTCTCCAGTGATTAAACCTTTAGACGTTTTTTCTTCAAACTGTCTGCGACTTATTTGCACCATTATTTGGGGCAAAACTTTTCCGTCACAATCTCCAACGATTTCGATATCGCAAAATTTATGAGAAGGCTGTATCTCTAAAATCGGCCCCATTACACTCAGACCATTGTTTTGTACAAAATTTGAATTTTGAGGGTCTTCTAGCCTAAGCGTCATTGCTACAGGTTCATCATAAGCGTTAGCAGGCATATGAACCGATGCATCTCCATAAATACTATGGATCGTTTTATCTGATGCAGGGTCTAGATTTTCACCGATCAACACATCAAATTGCCTGTAGTAATTTGTTGCCGATTGAAGGTCGGCGTGTTTCACAATAAAAAACGACGTTGAACCATTGAGAGCATTTACATTGACATATCCAAGTACGGGCCAATCTTTGCCCTCTTTTTTAACAATAGCCCCCTCTTGAGGGTATTTCCACAAGTTGGCATTTAAAGTATTTGCATCGGCGAGTAATTCAATTTTTGCACCGTTCTTATAATAGATCGAGGTTTGACCCCACTCTTGATCGGTGAGTACTGTGACCCATTCAGGAATATTAAGAAGATTCGCATCATCACGTCTCTTAACAACAATTTTTAACCCTTCACTAGGCTGCACTTCGTTTTCACCTGCACTCCAAACCCCTTTATAAACAGAATGCACCGATGCTGTAGGGTCGAGAATTTGAAGATTACTTAACTTTAGATCAATCAGTTTGGTGTTTGAAGAATAACTTTTATTTGTCAAACATTTGCCTAACGAAGACTCATCATTAGAAGGACATTGATTAGCAAATGAATGAAAGTAGGATTCTAACCACCCTGCATCAATTTCTTCATTTTCATTTTCCACAATCCAAGGCCTTGGATTTGAATTATCCACCAAAGGAAATAACTCACTTCCTCTGATAAAAATCGCTTTACCGTCGTTTTCATTTAAGGTTTCTGGATATTCTTTAGCAAGTGATTTATCGCTAAATTTAGGATCATCGGTAGGCACCCAATCTTTTAAGTCTTCTGCGGCCCCCGTTCTTCCTAAAATAAAACTGCCTGAACCATTAAACGCCATCTCTGAAGGATTATCTTTTTCGACCTCATAAAAGTTATTTGAATTGGTGTATAACTTAATCGCATTTTCTGTTTCACCATAATTTTCAGCATCAATTAAGATTTTACTTGTAGTAAACGCAAAATCTTTGCTATCAGAGTATCCAAGCTGACTGGCGCAAGAACTTAAACCCTGTATATAATTAGACTTAGCTTCATTAGCACTTTTATCATAATTTTTAAGTTCTATATCATTAAAAAGACATTCGGCTTTTGTGTCAGTGGTTGTGATTTTTGATTCATCGACATCATTGGCAACAAGAGACTCATCAAAAAATCCAAACGCATTAATTGGGGCATCAAAGGCTTGAGGCCGTGTAGCACCTTCTTGAACGATATACCAGTCTATACCTGATTTGAATTTAAACCTCGCCAAGTTAATGACTCATCACAATCAGATTAAAAAACTGACCACTTAGTTTATATCTCAAATTTCAACTCTTGAATTTAATAAGCTAAGTTTTTTTAGTAACACACTACCGCTGACAGCAATTCAGCAGCGGACGGGATAGCCCGTATTTACTTAC
>JBNKYI010000355.1:0-3120 GCA_050300815.1 Fibrobacterales bacterium | reverse complement strand
AGCACCCAGTAATAACACAGGAAGAGTGAGGCGAAAATGAAGCCGATGGGGAGAAATTTTGCGGGCGAGTGGAGGGGCGATCAATCCGACAAATCCGATGGGCCCGCAAAAGGCGAGTACTCCTGCTACGCCTAGGCAAACCGAAACCAAAACCCAGAAGCGAACTTGGCGAGGGCGAGCGCCTAAAGTGGCTGCGTAATCTTGTCCGAGAAGTAAGGCATCTAATCCTTTGTATTGAGTGAAGTAGATACCTAAAGACAATGAGGTGAAAATGAATAGCGGAAAAAGTTGAGAACTCTCCACGCCGTCAAAGCCTCCCATTCCCCACATCAGAAATTGCTTGATGCGATCGGGGCTCCCTCGATAAATCAGAACGCTGACCACAGCGCTGCTTAGATAAGACATCATAACACCGGTCAACAAAATCACGCTGCCCGAATATTGTTTGCGAGCGAGGAGCAATAAAAGACTTGCGAAGATCATAGCGCCCATAAATGCCGAACTGAGCCGGGCGATTAAAGGAAAAAAAGAACCTAAACCTGTTAGAGAGATGACGGCAACCATGAGACTAGCGCCTGAGTGTAAGCCTAAGATTGAGGGTGAAGCCAATGGATTGCGAAAGAGAGTTTGCAATTGTAAACCCCCGAGGGCTAAGATACTCCCGCTGAATAGAGCCGCAAGGGTTCTCGGAAGTCGAACTTCAAAAAAAAGAATGTGCGCTAAACTGTTTTTTTGACTTAAGTGACTCCAGTTGAGATCTTGAGATCCCGTGTTCAAACTCAAGATAAACATAACGAGTAAGGCAAGAAAGGATAAAGGGATATAAAGACGTGTTTTCATTAAAGCTTGCCCCCTAATGTCGAGCGCAATTCAGCTAATTTGTCGATGGGCAATGGGGTGGATTCAGAGGATTCGTCTAGAAATTGCACTCCTCTTTTTAAATTGTTTAAAAAGACTTCATCACATAGAGCCATGGTTTGAATCCAAGCATCGCGTTTGTTAGAGTTGTCGTCTTGGGCTCGGTAGTTTTCAATGGCTCTTTCAATTTCTTTGCGTTCACCCAAGTGGGGATCAAGCTTGTCTAAAAGCTCGTCGACTGCCCTGCGAAGCTCTTTGACTCGAGGCCATTCGACAGGCTGATATCCAAGTCGCTCTTCGAGTTCTTGAGCGTGATGGGATTGAGGTTGATTTTGCTGATGAAACCAAAGAGGAAGTAGATAAGAAGGGAGTATCTCAGAATTTTTTGCTAGGCTTTCCCAGTGCTCTTTGTAAAAGCGAACCCATTCGCTAAGTGGTCTTCCCTCCCACTCGGTCAATAAAATTTCCCAGATGTTAAGACCTAAAGACTTGTCATTTATGATTTCACGGCAAAAGGCTTTGGCGATGTAAATTTCTCGCTGCGCATCTGAGCTGGTTTCCCAATTTTTCAAAGCGTCTAAAGACTTTAATGAGCGCGCACCTTTGACTGAATGTCGGGGTTGAAGAAATACTTCTGAAGGGGTCTTTTCATTTTTTTCTAGCCAAGCGAGCAGGTGTCTAATGAGAGATTCTTGCGTTTCAAAGTCGAGCTCAGCCTTGTTTAAAACTCTATCTAGTCGTTGGCGTATTTCTTTATAGTGAAGGTCTCTGAACCAAGGGCTAAGTTGATTTTTTTCATTATGCATCTGAAGGAATGTATAGGCATTGAGAGCCTCAAGAGGATGATCAAACCACTTTTCTCCTTCGGGAGTTAATACGGCAAAGGCATTGAGTTGAGGCTCTAAAATTAGAAGGGATTCTGTTTTCTTTTTTTGCCTAAGACTTTGCAATCTTAGAGAAACACTGATTTCAGGACTGAGATTTCCCCATGGGGTATGTATGGCAAGATAGTCTTCTGTGCTGCGAGGGATGGTGAATCGCAAGCCGGTATTTTTGAGCAAAGGCACGGCGGCCAAATAAAAGTTTTGCCACATCGAGAGGCCAGAGCTTTCAAAACTTTGTGTAGAAACGCGAGAACGATTGGATTGTTGCAAGAGTTTTTGCCAGTTTTTAATTAGCGTTTCGAGGTGTTCATCAAGATGTTGCAGAGTGGCTTTGGGTGCGCTATCCGCCCAAGCTCGATAGATCCAAAGCATCCATCCAGGAATCCATTTTGCGTAATCGCTAGGCCGGGCTTGCTGCCATCGAAGAGAGGGGTTGATGACTTCGATCCCGTCGAAGAGATCGCCGTGATCATACCGATAAAATAGACCAGGGCCATTGGGAATTTGATCGGGATAAAGATCTTCCCATCCTCCATTAGAGTTTGAGTTTAACCAAAGATCAATGTCTTCATATACGCCATATCCCTTCCAGGTTTCGGCGTTAAAACGAAGTTCGCTATCGTTATTTGTTTTGATGTATTTGCGCAGGGCCTGATTATTGGCCACGCCGTGCACTTGCCCTAAATACCATTCGGCTTGCTTTTCAGGGGGAGGGACGAGTCCAGAAGTGCGCGCTTTTTTTTCGAGCAACCTCAACCGCCCCAGTTGATTAATGTTGTAATTCAGAAAATCCCAACGCCCTTGAATCTGACCTCGACCTACTGCGTCTGTCCAAAAAATCACCTCAGCTTCATGGGGAGCAATAGGTTCGTATTGAACTCTTTTTCCCTTTTGAACGATAAGTCCTCTGAAAGAAATGGATTCAGAAGCTTCGACAAAACCCGTTTCGGGATTATAAGCCTGATGTGTGTAGGTTTTTTTGCAGAAATTTCCGAGGGTTTTGACAATCCATTCGGGTTTGATGGGTGAACAGTGATTGAGAAATAACTTGGTCGTTTCGCGCAATTCACAGGCTAAGATCCACTGGGGCTTTTTCTTAAAAAGACTGGATGCGGGAAAGAGATAAGATTCTTTGTTTCCCGGTAATCGATAGAAGGGAGCTTGTTTGTCAAGTTGGGCGATTCCGTGCATGAATCCGGTGAGGAAAGAAGAGAACAACGCATCGCTATTGACTTTTTCGACATTCACAACCCCGGGTTCGGGGTGTTTGATCAAACGACTGAATTGCCGCACGAGATCTGTAAAATCCCGCATGCGCATCCAACCGAGATAGTTGCTGCTACACCACTTGCGCAATTTGCTGTTGCTGGCTCCGTTT
>JBNKYI010000354.1:0-3176 GCA_050300815.1 Fibrobacterales bacterium | reverse complement strand
CGGTGAATAATGGTAAAATCTATATCTCGTAAAGGAATTTGCCGCTCGTGAATCGAATCGGCCAATTCTTCGTGAACTCTTCCTTTAAAAATAATTCCCTGATGATTCGCAAAAATTCGAGTCTGAGCAAAGACCTGCCCGCCTCCTTCTTCACAGGGATTTTCGACTTTTGCTCTAAAAGCAGCGGGCCCACTACAATGCTTTAGATGAGAAATCAGTCGGTCTAGTTCGCCCGAAAAGAGATGATCGTCAGCATCTAACCAAAGAATCCAAGCGCCATGCGCTTGAGACAATGAATAATTGCGAGCCGCTGAAAAATCATCATTCCAAAGAAAGGTAAAATAAGAAACACCACTCTTTTCTAATAGACAAGTCGTTCGATCCTTAGACCCAGTATCAACAAGTACGAGTTCCACATCAGGGTGTTTCCACTCCTCGAGAATTCTCTCTATTTGATCCTCTTCATTCTTTAGAATCGAACAGATGGAAAGCACAGTCATTGATCAACCTAAGGTGCAAATGTGAAAATGCTTCTTTGCAAAGAAAGGATCTCGGGCAGAACCCACAGGAAGTTCGATGCGACAATCTATGCCATTAATCACTTTGTAATTCAGATAGTTCGCATCTTCTTTGCGCGAATCCCACTCGATGCTAAACTCTTTAGAAATAAATCCCGCCGTTTGGCAAAATGCACTAAACGCTTCGCTATCCCAGGCGTGAATTTTAGGATTTTGCCCTGGCCAAGGACGTTGTTCGCGAGTCGTGCGATCTATTTGTTCTTGAAAGTAAAGTCCATTTTCATACCAAAAGCACCATTCGGCATCTGCCCGTAACATCGTTTTAAGAAGAGAGAGCAGATTCATTAATTCGCTAGGAGAGATCAAAGGCCCGCCATTGATAAACTTGTTCCCATTAAAATTTGATTGATCGCTCAACGCCTTCGAATAAATACAATCTGAATCTTTCGAGAGTTCTTCCCACAATCCCATTGACGTGCAAAGATTTAAACACTTGATCCCTCGACGTCGCAAATGATTTAGCAACGAAAGATTGGCATTGAGAAGCACTAAACGGTCTTCGGGATGCAACCAACTATCGAGTTGCAATACCCCTTCTTCGTAATTTACACACCACTGTTCCATCACCCCCCCTGCAACACCGAAGCTACTCGTTCAAAACTAGGATCTAAAGACAGCGCTTCACCTAAAACTTGACGGGCCTCAACGACTTGACCTAAGGCGACAGCCGTATCCCAATAATTCAACAAGGCATCTTCATCAAGAAGCTTTAACCTTAAGCTCTGCTTAAAAAGATTCATCGCATCTTCATATTGATTCCAATAATAGGCGATAATACCCATTCCATTATAAGCTTCTGCACAGTCGGGTTGTTCTTCGATCACCTTTAAATAAATCTGCACCGCCTCGCTATATTCTCTATTTTCAAGATGATGACGGGCTACAGCCAATTGATTTAATTCTTGACCTTTTTGATTGACATCATCAAAGTATTGTTCGAGGCGTTGAGGCACTTCATTGCGCTCGATAAGTTCTTTAATATCAAGTAGATCTTTATTTGCTGGCGAAGCCACTAGCGCTCGAAGGATGTAAGGCAATACCTCTGACGAATGTCCAAGCATCACTGAAGCATCGTAGTAATTAATCAGAGCATCGGTGTAATAAGGATTTTCTTCAACAGATCGTTTAAAAAGCTGTTCTGCCAAGTCGGTGTAGCCTCGATACCACTGAATCAATCCAAGGTTATTAAGAGCTCTAAATTGTTCGGGTTCAATGTGAACAATTCGATTCAATTCTTGTTCGGCCTCGTCTAACAAACCTTCGCGAATTCGATTTTCTGCTCGAATGTTAATTTCTCTAAAGGCGATAAGTTGATTTTGATTGCTGCGAGGATTGCTCAAATGATGATTCAATTCTTCAAGCAGGCGTCTAATTTCTTGCAATCCTTCATCTTGATTTAAGGCACTCTTCAAACGCGACTGAACGGCATTTTGGTGACCTAATTTAACCCCGATATCAAACAGATTAAATAAAGCATCTTCGTGCACGGGATTTAGATCGAGTAAACGCGAAAAATTAATCCACGCTTTATCAAGCTCTTTGCGATAAAACTGAATCAACCCTTGATACATCAAAAGTTGTTCGACCTCAAGATGTGCAGAATGTCGATTCACTAACGACTGAGCCTCTTGAACATTTCCTTCGTTTAACGCCGCTTCGATTTCTAAACAAATCCCTTGATCTTGCTGTGTTGAAAAAGAGTTTTCAACATCGGTGGATACTTCTGTGGATAATTTCAACCAATAAAGATTTACTGAGAATCGAGTTTTCAAATAATCAATGACGGCCTCACAATCTTTGGGCCCGTAGTTTTTGCCAAGAAAGTCTAAGGTTTCTTTAAGCACTTCTTCATTCATCGGATCTTTTTCTAGAGCTAAGCAAAAGAAGCGAAAAGCCTCTTCGGGTCGATCTGCCCGAGCGGTTTGCAAAGCCTGTTGAAGAAATTCATTTTCTATTGAAGGCGCTGATTCCTTTTCGGCTGCAATAAGAGATGGCGTTTCTTCTATTTCGAGTGTTGACTCGATACGAGCGTTAAGTTGATAAGGTGAAGTCATGCTCTGTCTCCCTTGCTTCCATTTGTTTTCAAACTTTACATAATTGGTTTGCATAAGCTTCTGCCAATCGGTATCGTCTTGACCAAAGCTGATGCTTCCATAGTGAAAAATGGCCGAATCATCGCAAACCATTGTTGTATACCCTGAGTAATTCACTCGAACCGAATAGTCGTCGTCTTCAAAATTCCCCTTGCCAAACTCTTCGTCAAAGTAGCCCACCTTTAAGGCCACCTCTCGAGGGATTAACATGCAAAAGCCTTTGATTCGGTGAAATTCCCACGCACTTAAGGCGTTCTTTTTCTGATAAGCTTTGAGCTCAGACACAATGTGGTAAGGCTCAGTCGCCGTAAAACCAACCATCTTTTGAGGACCGGCAATAGAGTTGCTGCGCGGCGCGAGTATTCCCGCTTGAGGGTGATTCTTAGCGGCTCTCACCAAATTTTCGATCGCTCCCGGAGGAACGATCACATCATTATTTAATATTAAGATAAAGTCACCCGTCGCCCGATCCATCCCCTGGTTCCAGCCTGCAGCGACACCGAGA
>JBNKYI010000353.1:0-3196 GCA_050300815.1 Fibrobacterales bacterium | reverse complement strand
GGTCTGGCGACTCGGGGGATTCCCCTTGCTCAAAAGCTCGCCGTAAAGCTGAGTCAACTTTTGGGTAAAACCATTGAGACCTCTCAGATTGATGCCACCTTTTACAGAGATGATTTACATACGATGAGGGGGTTTAAGCATCCCTCTCTATCGGCTGTGACCCAACCTCAAACCCTCGAAGGTTGCCATGTGCTCCTTGTCGACGACGTGTTTTACACAGGGCGCTCGGCTAGAGCAGCACTAAATGCGCTAATGGATTTGGGGCGTCCGCGTTCGGTTCGATTGGCCGTTTTGATTGACAGAGACCAGCGAGAGCTTCCTTTGCGCCCCGATGTTAGCGGTTTAGTTTGCAAAACGAATCCGGGCGAAGAAATCAGGGTATGCGTAAAACCCGTTGATGAGAGTACCGAGGTGTTGAAAGTGCTTCTCAAAGAAAATTCAGGAGGTTTAGATGGCTAGTGCCCTCGAAATTAAACATTTGATTGGATTGAGGGGCGTGAGTCACGCAGATCTCAGATTGTTGTTAGACACCGCGAAAAATTTTAGAGAGGTGTTAGAGCGTCCTGTAAAAAAAGTGCCCGCTTTGCGCGGGGTAACGGTTGTTAATTTGTTTTTTGAAAATTCGACCCGCACACGCATTTCTTTTGAATTGGCCGAAAAACGTCTAAGCGCAGACACCGTGAATTTTAGCTCGTCAAATTCGAGTTTGACCAAGGGCGAGAGCCTCTTAGACACTGTGCGCAACATTGAATCAATGAAAATTGACATGGTGGTGGTGCGCCACAAAGGGACGGGTGTTCCTCGCTTCTTGGCAGAAAACACCAAGGCTACAGTGATTAATGCCGGAGATGGGTGCCACGAACACCCGACTCAAGGTCTGCTGGATATTGCGACAATGGAAAGCCGTCTAGGCAATATCGAAGGTCGGCGAGTCGCAATCATCGGAGACATTCGGCATTCGCGAGTGGCGCGTTCTAATATTCACGCTCTGCACACGTTGGGTGCAGAGGTGGTTTTATGCGGTCCACCGACCTTAATGCCCGAAGATTTAACGCAATTGCCCGTTCAAAAAGTCAACCACCTCGAAGAGGCGATAAGGGGCAGTGATGTGATCATGTCGTTGAGGCTACAAAAAGAGCGCCAAGAAGACGGCTTGCTGGCTTCAGACCGCGAGTATAGAGATTGTTATGGAATCACTCTAAGTCGCCTTGATCGCTGGAATCCCGATGCAATCGTGATGCATCCAGGGCCTGTGAATCGAAATATTGAATTAGACTCAGCAGTAGCAGATTCAGAGCGGGCGGTCATTCTAGAGCAAGTGACCAATGGGGTGGCTGTGAGAATGTCAGCGCTTTACTTGCTGGCAGGTGGAGAAGGAGGTCAAGTGTGAAAGAATTATCCCGAGGATTTGCTTTAAGAAACTTTAGAATGATCGATGAAGAGGGGAATTTGCGTTCGGTACAACAATGGAACTTTGCCGAGGGAAATCGAGTAAGCGAAGCCCTTGCTGGGGCTGAAGTCATAGATGCTCAAGGGGGGATTTTACTTCCACTGCTCTCAGAGTGGAGTGTGAACTTTAAAGAGCCAGGTCGAGAATACACTTATACTCTCGAAGATGGTGCTGAAGCCATGCGCCGAGGTGGCTTTGGGCGTGTGATGCTTTCTCCAGACACATTACCGGTGGTCGATCAGGCGGCTCACGTTGAAGGCTTGGTGAAAAAGGCCCAGAGGTTGGGTGTTGAAATGTATGCCTCTGCGGCAGTCTCTAAAAACCTTGAGGGGCAACTGCTGCCCGAGATGGTTGAAATGATTCGCGAGGGCGCATTGGCGATATCCAATGGATTGCGACCATTGCCCGGAAATAAATATTTGCATTCGGCCATGCAATACGCCTCGCAAACGGGGGTACGCGTTCATCTATGGCCGATGGAAAAAGACTTGTGTTTATCGCATTACTTTCCTGAAGGTGCCCTCGCAAGTCGATATGGATTAAAGGGAATCCCCTCTTTTGCCGAAGAAGTAAGTGTGTATCGAATTTTACAATTGGCCAAACACACGGGATGTCCGGTTCATATCCAGCACGTGACATCTCCTGAATCGGTTCGATTGATTGTCGAATTTAAAGAACAAGGGGTTGATGTGACGAGCGATGTGACATTGCACCATTTAGATTGGAGCGAAAGGGATCTAGAAGAACTGGATCCTCACCTTCATCTCATTCCCCCTTTGGTGACAGAAGCAAAGCAAGAGTATTTGCTAAAATCATTAGAACGGGGAGACATTGATGCCGTGAGCTGTCAGCATTATCCCGTTTTGCCAGAATTTAAAAACACCATATTTGAAGCGAGCGAGCCAGGGATTTCTTGCCTAGAAACAGCCTTGAGCAGTGTGTATACACGCCAAGGAGAGGTGGGTTTGATTGATTTTGCCTTAAAAAATGTGGTAAAATCTTCGAAAATAATGGGTTTGAAAAGTCTTTGGCAAGATTACCTCGATGGAAAGTCGTGGTCTCTGTTTAATCTCAAAGTTGAAAATGAGATTGATAAAACAAGCTTTGCGGGAAATGTTTCTAACTCTCCCTATTTGGGCAGAAGACTGTCGGGTAGGGTGGACGTGTTTCACTGTAAGAGAAAAACGTGGGTGAATTGACATGGAATGGCTTGAAGTTCTTGTGCTGTTGTCGCTGTGTGTCGCGATCTATTTGTTTTGGGGCAGAGAACTGAGCTTAGAGAAAAAATTCTATATGCGTCAAGAAATGCGCCGGGCGAGATCTTATATTAAACGTAAAACGCGAATTACTCAGCGCTAGTAGGAAAATTTATGAATGGGATGTTCCTCTTTCTTTTGGCCGTATTTGTTTCGAACTCACAGGCGAATTTTATTGGGCCAGTTGCCGAATATATGTCGAAAAAAGGCTTGGGACAAGCGGCGATGATTTCTTTGGCGATAGCCGTATTGGTTGTTATTACTTTGGTGGTTTTGGCTGAGATTCGCAAAGCAGAAAAATTTCACAATAAAAAGCTTGAAATTGCTTGGGTCAAATTTGAGGAAATAGCGGCCGAAAAGCGAATGAAGCCAGAAGAAGTCATTCTTCTCAAAAAATTGTTGGCTTATAACGACAGCCCTAATGTCGAATTGGTGTTTTCGTCAGCGGTTGTTTTTGAAAACTGTCTAGAGGCTTATTATTTAAAAAATG
>JBNKYI010000352.1:0-3206 GCA_050300815.1 Fibrobacterales bacterium | reverse complement strand
GCCATAGCATGACGCAGAAGCCACCGTTTAAAGCCTTTTTCTTGCTGGGGTCTCAGGTTCATTTTGGTATAAACTTTTTCGAGAATGCGGGGCACCATGGTGATGCAAGTGGGGCGAACATCCTTGAGCAACTCAGCTACATTTTTGATATCGTCGGCAAAGTAGATGCTTAAGCCGGTCGATATGTAGTAGTAAATGACCATGCGTTCGAAGACATGGGCTAGGGGCAGGCAGGTGAGAATATGATCTTTGCGGGCGTCGAGTCCAAAGCATTCGGTGGTGCTTTTGATTTGACTGACTAAATTGTGGTGGGTGATTTCAACGCCTTTGGGAGTGCCTGTTGAACCGCTGGTGTAAATCAGGGTGGCGATGTCTTCGGGTTGCACCTTTTTCACCAATTGAGTGAAAAGATCGGGTGCGTGAGCCGACAGCTCGTCTCCCAAGTTCATCAGTTCTTCAAAGTAGACGAGATTAGAACCTCGGGTGTGAACACTATAAGAGATCACTTTGCGAAATTCTCCCAAATGCTCTCTGATAGGAAGATCTAAGAGCTCATCGCTTTCGATGAAGAGAAAATGAATTTGAGCGTCTTTGATTTCGTAGCTAAAATTTTCTGAAGAAATATTGGGAAACATAGGAACAGAAATGGCTCTATTGATCTGAATAGCCAAGTCCATCATTAGCCATTGAGGGCTAGGACGACTGATGATTCCCACTCCGCTTCCCTTTTCGATACCCAAACTTTTTAGGCCGAGGGCCAGACGGGCTACGCTATCGACGAATTGAGCCGTGGAGATATGATCCCAGCGACCCATATGTAAAAAATTGAAGGCTTTAGAATTTGCGTAGGAGGCTTGAATGTATTGCAGCATTCCAGGCAATGTGCTGAAATTCAAATGTTCAGAGTTCATTAGAGGCCTCTTGATCTAAATGTTCAGAGGGAGAATAAATGAAAAGGCGTTCATTTTTACCAAAACCGTAGCGATGCCAAGGGCGTTCGGCTGAGGGAACGAGGTGCTTTTTTATCTTGTCGTCGATTTCAGAGATTGCCGCTTCTGCTGCGGTAGATCCCAACTGCATGACGTTATCTAAGAGGTGAAAGTCGGTCCAGTGTATGCCTGCGAGGTCGGGTTGTATGACTACATCTGAGCAATGGTAGACTTCACTGATAATGTGACTGTAGCTCAGTTCGACTTGCCTAAATAGTAAGTCTGTGGCTCGACTTAGGTGAAAGTTGTCGGGAATAGGAGAGCCAACGTCTACAGAGATGATAAAGTCGACGGGATCAACTTCGAAAATTTGGAGCGGAACGGGATACATTCCCTGAGCGTCATACAGTAGGTGATCTTGAAATCTCACCGGAGGAAAGTAACCTGGAACGCTCATAGAGGCTTTGACAAAGGTTTGCGCAGGTCCTTCTCGAGTGAAGAAAGCTTGGCCACTGGCCATATCCAAACAGCAAACCCAAACTCTTTTTTCAATTTCCTTCAGGTCGGCAGGGCTGATAAAGTCGTTCATGATGTCATCGATAATCTGGGGGTCGGCAATGGATTCTTTGCTTAAAAAAGCAAAGAGATGCAGGCTTTGATTTAGGTGACACAGCAGGCGATCGATTCCCGAAGTCGTGTCGCACTGCGACACTTCGACACTGCGCATTTTGGCGAAGCGCTTAGCGTATTTGATGACAAATTCTTTGAGGTTTGCATAAGAGCGATAAAAGGATTTGTTTTGGTGGTGGGCGACGGCAATGACGGCTCCCATACTGGTTCCTGCCACCACATCGGGAATGATGCCGTATTTTTCTAAGGTGCGAAGCACACTCCAGTGAGCAAAGCCACGAGCCCCTCCACCCCCTAAAGCTAAACCTACGCGTTTGCCTTTATACATAAACACCTCCCATTCAGATCTCTGTTTCTATTTTTGGTTTCGCAAAGCTTCGTAGAAACTTTAGCGAGATTAAAAATGAGGTCCGTCCATCTGAACTTTCAACTCTAGAGACAGAGAATGAAGAGAGAAACAGTTGTTTATCTCAGAGATCTCTATCCCAATGTGTTTAGATCTATTCTGTACGGTTGTGTTTGCTAAGCGGATTGCAGTTAGAAATCAAGCTTCAAACAAATTTTTCTCAACTTTCTCTTTTTGAGGTGATTGCGAAAAATTCCCAATGCCCATTTCTTAATCTATACTCTTTTTTTAGAAAGGTGACAATGTAAGATGAATATAAGAGGAAAGTGGTTTGTATGGGCATTGATTGCTTTTGCGGTTGGTTTTTTGGCCCTTGAATTTTGGGTGATAAAAAAGGTAAAATCGAGCCCTGAAAAACATCTCGAACTCGAAAGACCTCTAAATCAGTTCGTAGAGAGCCAATTCAAAATCGGGTAGATAACTGTATTGCCCTCTCTTAAGGGCGGCGTCTATGTCGGCAAGTCGAATGAGTATTCTTTGCAAAACCATTTGATTGCGTTTGCCCGCTTGATTTTTCATTTGATTTTTCTTGAACAAAAATTCGTGCATGCGAATTTCTTTTGAAATTTCTTTTTCACCTAAGCCTTTTTGGTGCAGAGCTTTGATCTGTAGCAGCTTGACAACATGATTGTAAAGGGGAGAAAGAAGGGCGAGAGGATGTGTTCCCGCGTTGAGAATTTTTTGTAGTTCGGCGATAAATTCAACTTTTTGGCGTAAACCAAATTGGTTTAGCCACTCAAAGATATTGCCTTCGTTACTGCCAGAGAGGTTTTCGACTAGGGTCTCTTCGTCGAGCTCTCTTTTGTCGGGAAATTGCAGTCGCAGTTTCTCGATTTCAGCGTGGATGACTGTTGTGTCGTTGATGAAAAACTCAGACATAAATTTGGCGCACGAAGGGCTGACTTTGAACTGAAATCTAGCGCATTCGTCTTCGATCCAACGGGGAATTTCCCAAGGTTTGGGGGGATCAAAAGCAAAAAATTCTCCGAGAGATTTTAACTTCTTGATAGATTTCATGCGAGAATCTAGGGTGGTGGCCTCAATGAATATTCCCGTTTCTTCAATATTATTTTCTTCTAGAAAAGGAATGAGCTCATCGAGCTCTGCGGCCTTGAGTGCGTTAAAGTTTTTGAGGATGACTGCTTTTTGGTCTGCAAAAAAAGAAGGACTGCCTAGCGCTGAAAAGACCTTTTCTAGAGGCCCAATCTCGGCGCTTTTGTCGTCCATAAAAATCACTTCTT
>JBNKYI010000351.1:0-3213 GCA_050300815.1 Fibrobacterales bacterium | reverse complement strand
ACACGTCAAGGTAGTCTCACCTCGCCCGTGTGCTTGTGGCCTTATTGCTCCGTATAAAAAAAAACTTTAGAGCTATTATGACTAGAAAAGACGGTAAGAAAAGCTTGCTTTTCAAAAAGAAACAAACCACAGTGATTCCCAACAATGTGGGAATCATCAAAAGCAAACGTCTCAATACATAGCTGCCCATTAATAGTGAATCACTCCGGGATTAGCAGGTAAATCGCTATTCTTTTGTTGTGCCTGACTTAAAGCATTCTCTTTAGCTGGATCATAACTCCAATAAACGATGGCATCCTCTGATCCACCAAATTTGCTGAATATCTTTTCAGGGGTTTTAAATCGATTCCAATAGAGCAAACGCGTATTATCATTCTGCCACAACAAGATATAAGGAATTTGCTTAACGAGAATCTGATCAATTCTTTTCACTAGGCTGTCTCGCACCGCTATACTTTCCACAGACTTCAATTCATCAATCCACTGATCCACTTGCGGATCTCCAAATCCGGGAATGTTATTCGTTCCCTTTTCGTCAATTTGATTTGAACTCCAAATACCTTCGGGATCTTTAAGACGACTCGATCCCCAAGCCGCCCAATACATATCGAAATCATGATCATCTAATTTTTTCCGAATCGTCGACCAAGTCATCTTCTCAATAGAGGCTTGAATTCCCACCTTTTTCAAATCTTCGAGATAGATCGTCAAATGACGCAAATCTGTCGCTGCACTATAAAAGACAATCGAAAGTGTCTTTCCATTTTTTTTGAGTAACCCTTGATCATCAACCATATATCCTGCTTCTTTTAACAATTCTCGAGCCTTATCAGGATCGTACTTCATTTGCTCTTGCGCAGGATTCACATTTTGGGGGTAGAGATCTGGATAGTAGCTATTCAAAAGGAAATAAGCATTAAACATCAACTTCTCATTCATCTGCTCGCGATTGAGTAAGTGTGCCAAAGCCTGGCGCACTCTTATGTCTTTAAATTTTTCTCGGCGCAAATTAATCGCCAATCCCTGAAAACCAATCGGTGCATTATTGTAGATTTGCTGACGCACTATCCAATTTTTCTGCACCTGATCAAATTGAGTTTGCTGCGCCCACAGACTGGCCGTATAAATAGGAAGCAAATCAAAGTCGCCCTTTTTTAATGCTTCTAATGCCTTCGTTCGATCTTCCATAAAACGATAGCGCAGTTTAGAAAAATTGTATTTGTTTTTATTAAACAGTAACTTATCTCCCCACCATTTTTCATCTCGTTGAAGGAGAAGAGATCTATCTTTTTTCAAACTTCCTACTTTGTAAGGCCCATTCGTGACCTCAAAGTCGTAATGAATCTTATTAAAATCCTTGCCTTGCCAATGGTGCTTCGGAAAAGGAAAGAAGCCCGCTACATCCAAGAAGTTTTTCCAATGATATTCTTTTGCGATCACTTTAACCGTTAGAGAATCTACAACAATAGGTCTTTCAAACCGCTTAAGATCGACTTTAAAAATGGGTGTCATGTTTTGCGGATCCATCAAAACATCATAATAAAACTGGACGTCACTGGCGGTAACCGGCTGACCATCTGACCACCTCGCTAAAGGATTGATATGAAAGGTAAACTCTTTTTGGTCTTTGCTAACTTCCCAGCGACTCGCCAAAAATCCCACTCTCTCATTCTTTTGCGGATGCAAACCAGCGAGCGGGGTAAATAACAATTGCATGACTTCAGCGCTAAAGCTATTATAATCCAACCACATGTTTAGACTTTTGGGGAACGGCCCTGCCCACATGTTCAAAGTTCCGCATCGATGAACTTCAGATAATGCGCTTAGGTCACTGAATGATGAATCTGTTATCTCTTCGGCCTTCCACTCTACGCATCCAATTGAATCCGTCAATTTAAGGTCTTTTTCCGTAGTGTCTTTTTCTTTATTGCAACCACTCACGAGAAGTAGTGTTAGCAAAAACAAAAGCATCCATCCCCTAGAATAGTTACGCAAGGCGAAAAGAAATTTCTTCTCAATATTCATAATGGAGTTCCTCAAAAAATTATACCGCAATCACTCGATCTAAAATTTTCGTTTTTTCTAATGTAGTTATTTCACGCGTTGCCAAAGGCTGCCCCCAAGCATTCTCAAATGCTGCTCTGAGAGAGGTTTGCAAAGCAGTGAGGTCAACGGGTTTCTGTAGGTTTAAAGAATAAGAATTCTTTTCAAGTTGGTCTTTGAAATGCTCGGGCTGGTCTGTTTTTAAAAAATGACTGACATTTAAATGCGCGGATCCTGTTAGAATACTTCCGTGTTGTAAAAAGGCATGACGCAAGCGACGCTGCGCCGAGCCTACAACCTTTCGCCCCTCATAAACCAATTCGCTGCGACTGGTCGAAGCAAAACACGGCTTATTGGCTCCCGTACGGCTCAGAGAGTCTGTCACTTCTCCCCTTTCCAATTCAGCGCAAAAGCCCGCCCCTTGCAAACCCTCTAGTAATATTTCATTGATGCGCTGATAAGTTGAAGCTAACGATTCCGTCCAAGTTCCTTTGTGAATGGGGCCAATGACCGAATAGGTCAATTCCTCCGAATGAAAGACAACCCGACCTCCCGTCATACGACGTACCACTTCATAGCCTTGTTTCTCAATTTCTCTAAGTTTGAGTTCTCTCTCAACATTCTGTGCGTTTCCCAGAGAAAAACACCAAGGGTTCCAAGTATAAAACCTCACTGTAAACGCGTCGGGATTTTGATCGGTCATTTCGAGAAAATAGCGGTCAGTGGCCATATGCTGCCATCCCGCATCTCCAAAACCATTGATCAAACTCCACGGCGTCTTCAAATGTTCAACCACATCTTCTTTTCAAGAGCATTTCGCGCGGCATCTTGCTGTGCATTCTTTTTTGAGCTCCCCTGCCCTTTGCCTAAACTTTTTCCGGCGATAACGGCTTCGACGGCAAACACTTTATTGTGTTCGGGCCCTTTGGTCTGCACTAAGCGGTATTCAGGTTGCCCTAGGGCCACCGCCTGTAGGGCCTCTAACAATTCGCTTTTATAGTTACGCAAATTATCATCTTGCAATAAGTCATCTATTTTAGGGATCAAGACTCTATAAATCAACTTCTGACAAGGGCGTATTCCCCGATCGAGAAACATCGCCCCCAGCACAGCTTCAAACAAATCCGCCAATATCGACGTGCGATCTCGTCCCCCATTTTTTTCTTCTGA
>JBNKYI010000350.1:0-3215 GCA_050300815.1 Fibrobacterales bacterium | reverse complement strand
ATGCGTTTGTGTTTTTGTGTTATTTGAAAAAATCAAGAATTTTATCCCCTAAGGCGCGAAGGTTGTTTTTTACGGCGTGTGCGGTGAGTTCTCCTAGATTCGAAATAGAATGCTGAGTGGGAGTTCCTGTGAGATGAAGGCTGAAGTGAGCGCGACCGTCATTTTCAATAGAAAGATTTTGGCGCGTTATTGCAGGCAATTGGTTTGTAGACTGAGGAGAAAGTGTGAAATCCAATTGAGCGTCAAATTGACCTTTCCAATTCGAACGGAGTCTTCCGGCAAAGTCTAACTGAGAATTACTGGCTTGTAGAGAATCGAAGCGAATTTGTTGAGGGTTAACGCTTATAAGAGTGGAGAAATGGGAGAGAGGTAAGGTCTTGAACTGGGGAGCGAATTGCTGAATGACGGTAGAATTTTGTACGTCAAGTCCTTTGAGAATCCAGTGATTTCCTTGCACTGAACCTTTGGCTTGAAAGTCTCGAAGAGGGTAAAGAAGGTGAGTCTTCCAATGCAGCTGACCAGAAAGCGGCCCCTTGAGATCTGTTTGGGGTTCAAAAAGCCATCGACTGAGCTTAGCGAGATTCCCCTTGTATTGCATTTCTCCTGAGACCTGAAGGGGTTGAGAAGACGTTAATGTTCCTGAAATAGTGCCTAATGAAGATTCTGTTTTGAATTCGCCCTTGAGGAATTGGGCAAAAGTCAGCTGTAAATGTCCTTCATAAAGATTGGGAATCTGATCGCTGATGGCTCGCTTCCACGAAGTGTGAACAAGCCCATTCGAATGAGCAAACCTGTGCTGAGCAAAGAAATTTTCAAATGTCAGAGAGACCTTGGGTAAGCGAAGATATAGCTCTTCAACTTCCCATTCCGAACTTAATAGACTTATCCATTCTTTGCGAGAAATGAGCTCAGATTGCTTGTCTGGCCAGTGCCTTGAATTGAGCCAAGGAGGGGTGACGGGGATTTGAACAGAAAGATGAGAGCTAGAGATGTGTAAGAGCTGAAGTTTTCCCCACAGTATTTTCCACAGAGACAGTTTGATTTGAATACTTGCCGCTTTGAACTCAAGAGGGGGATCTGGGGTGTATCTGAAATCGGTGAGAATGAGCGAAAGATCTCCTCTGAGACGGGCTTGAGAAAATTCTAAGCTTTGGGCCGTTTGAGGAAGCAAAAGAGGGATGCTGGCTCGCACCGTTGGGGTAATGTCAAAGGAAAGTCGGGGAAGCAGAAAGAAAAAAAGGAAAAAAAGCGTGATCATCCCCACAATGATCGCTTTAAGGGGAGAAACATTTTTCATTCGCGAACCAATTTTCTGAGATAGCCTTATTATTTTTATGAAAATCTAATTGATTGTGAGTTAATAAACATGGCGAATAAGATCATTGAATTAAACGATGCTAATTTTGATGAGATCATCGACTCGGCTATTCCTGTTTTAGTTGATTTTTGGGCAGAATGGTGTGGGCCCTGTCGAGCCATTGCGCCCGTTTTAGAGGAATTAGCGCAAGAGTACGAAGGGCGGGCTCTCATTTGTAAAGTTGACGTAGAGAGCTGCAGTGATTTGGCAAAGCGATTTGGAGTGTCTTCGATTCCCAATTTAAAAATCTTCAAAAAAGGGTTAGAAGTGGGTAATGTCATCGGAGCCGTGCCCAAAAGAACCTTGGTGTCTTCGTTAGACAAACACTTGTCGTAAGGATTCGCTCAATAAGAGCGATTAGAGCGTCAATTGTCTAGACCACTCTTCAAGCTGAAGAGTGGTCTCTTCTTTTTCGGCACGAACGTCAAAGGCAAAGTATGGGCACCAGCCCATCTCTCTGTTGATCCAAAAAGGAGGCGTGTCTTTGAAAACGATCAACCCTTTAGCGCGGCGCAAATCCTCTTGAACAAGTAAGTCTGAATCTAAAAATCGCAAAGGTTGATTTCGCATTTTGGCTTGATCAATGAAGTCTTTTAGTTCTGATGGCACTGAGTGGGCTTTGCATCCGATCACGACTTCATTGCCTCGAGCTTTAGGGCCTTCATCTCCCTTATATTGCCAATAAAAATCTTTTTGAAAATCTTTTTGAAACCATTGTCGCAGAGAAGAAGGTGTGGGGTTTGAGCTGGGAAATCGCAAATTGATAAAGGGACTACCGGCCTCAGTGTCAAAATTGATACGGTATTCGGGCAAGGATTGACAAGCGAGATAAAGATCAAGTGGGTGATGATCTTTGGTGAAGTCCCATAAAAATTGAGCGTTTTGATTTTTAATTTGTTGCTTGAGTTCTTCGATCTCTGTGTCGCCGATCCCTTTGCTTGGTGGGATCAAGTAATAGTGGGCTTTTAGTCGAAAGTGTGCAAACAGACTTTGGACTTTGGCTGGGCACAAGATGATTAGCTTGCGATTTTCATTGCTAAGCTCGCCAAGAATGCCCAAATATTTTGAGATTTCAGGACTATCCTCGTCAAAAACGGCGATAGAAACTAAGTTTTTGCTAAGGCTTTGCTGGGGCTGAAACGTTTTGTCTAGTCCACGCAGCCCTTTGAGTAAACGCTTGAGCTGTTTCTCGAAGGGTAAATAGTTGAAGAGCTTGTGCGGAAAGCGCACAGAAAAGATTTTCTTTTCCATGTGTATTATTATAGAATTAGTAACGGAATCTAAGTAGTAGAAATTACAAATATGGTTTTATTGACGGATTGGGTTGGGGCATTTATTGCGTGTATTGTGGGTTATTTTCTTCTGAGTGATTCGGGGAGTGTAATTCAAGAAGGGCTTAGTGGATCGTCGAGTCAATTTATTGTTTTGTTAGGAGCAGAGCTCCTGATTTTAGGATTGATTACCGCAATAAACAAAGGCTTAGAACACTCGGGGCGTAACGAGTTGTTTGGACTTGCGACGGGAGCGAGTCTGGGGGTTGTCTTTTCTTTACTAAACGGCGGACTTTTTAGTTGGGGAGGCATCGCTTTTTATGGTGCGGTGGGTGTCTTTGGTATCTTTAGCTCGGGATCGGCAATCAGTTATCTCTTAGTTGGGGTAGGCCTATTTTTTGAATGGCTTATTCATATTCAAGATTGGCTAGGAACTTATTATAAACTCGAAGAAAATTCGATTGTTTACATAGAGTATACGTTTTGGCCTTTCTATTTGTTTTGCGGGGGTGTTTTCCTCGCGCTCGTTATTACTGGTAGCATAAAAATCATTCTCTCTTCGCGACAAGAATCGTCTCTTCCTCGTC
>JBNKYI010000349.1:0-3227 GCA_050300815.1 Fibrobacterales bacterium | reverse complement strand
CGAGCGAGACGAGTGACAGCTTCTTGTTCGGTGCCAGGGTCACAAACCAACAAAAGAGGTTGATTTAAGTTGGAATTTAAGGTGCCCATCCATGAGGCGAATTGCCCGTTTAAGCCGATGTTGATCGAGCGGGGAATAAAACCTTGAGCAAAAAGATCTGCGCTGCGCGTATCGAGAATTAAGGCTTTTTTATGATTAGCAATGGCTTCAAATTCGGCAACGCTCAGGGCGTGATTGCCTTCGGTCAGAATTTCGTCGATCGGTTCATAACCCATTTTATTGAGTTTGGCGTTGGCGGGAAAATAAGCGGGGGGAGGAGTTTGACCGTTTAAAACCAGTTGCACAAATTCTTCGGCGCTTTGAGCTTGCAAAGCGTAGTTGAGTTTTTTTTGATCTCCCAACTTGCCAACGGTGTCTTTAGATAAATTTTTACCGCAGGCACTGCCCGCTCCATGACCGGGATAAATCAATAGGTGATCGTCGAGAGGAAGAATTTTTTCGTAGATGCTTTTATAAAGCATGCTCGCGAGGTCTTTAGAGGTGAGCGAACTCGAAACGGCGAGGTCGGGGCGCCCAACATCCCCGAGAAATAGCGTGTCTCCGGTAAAGAGTGAATGGGGTTTGCCCGCTTCGTCATAAACGAGAAAACAACTTGATTCGGGAGTGTGACCGGGAGTGTGAAGCAGTTGAATCTTAATTTGCCCCACTTCAAAAATTTGATTGTCTTTGCCCAACACAAAATCAAAGTTGGCTTCGGCGTTAGGGCCGTAAACAATAGAGGCATTTGTTTTTCGATTGAGGTCGATATGCCCTGAAACAAAGTCGGCGTGAAAGTGGGTTTCAAAGATGTATTTCAGTGTCAGATTTTCGCGACTGAGTTTTTCTAGATAACTTTCAATATCTCTCAGAGGGTCAATGATTGCAGCCTCTCCTTGAGACTGAATGAGGTAGGCGGCCTGTGAAAGACAGCCGGTGTAAATTTGTTCGATTTTCATATTTTCCTCCGGTTGGTTTTAAAACTATAAAGGGGAAGTGAGGAGATCAGTAACTTGAGTTACGCTCTTATCCCAAGAACTCTTTGAGCAATGTGGCCATGGCCATGCAAAAGACAAATACACCAAATGCCTTACGGAGTTTGTGAGCGGGGATGAATTTGGAAAGCTGGTTGCCAATGAATATTCCTGCGATAGCGAGTCCGGTGAAAGGAAGCAAAAAGCCCCATTGGATGCTTTGTGTGTTTAGATCTCCCATAAATCCAAATAAACTCCCAATGGAAATAATGAGTAGGGATGTTCCTACTGCTTTTTTCATTTCCATTCCGATCATTAAGACGAGGGCAGGGATGATTAAAAAACCACCACCAGCCCCGACCATTCCAGTGAGAGTGCCAATCATTAAACCCTTGCCGCCGATTTGCAAGATTGAGACCGTCTTATTTTTTTCTTTGCTAAAATCTTTTTGCGTATCATGGCGATAGAAGCCCAAAGCATCACAAGGGCGAAAAAAATCATCAAGCTATTTGATTTGGTGAGGGTAAACCCGCCAAAGGTTAAGATCGATTCAGGTAAATTGGGGATTAAATACTGACGAATGGCAAAAATCATAGTGGCTGCGGGAACCAGTAGAGCAATGGTGTGTTGGGTCTCTAAACTTTTGCCTTTTGCTCCATATTTCAGCGCAAGAGAGGCAGCAGCAATGCCTAAAATCAGGGTTAATCCAAATAAAATAGATTGCCCTGTCAGTGGAGATTCGGCATGGAATAAGGTTTCGGGGAGATTTGGCAAAATAAAATGTCGGGTGAAATAAATCGCAGTGAAAGAGGGAATTGAGAAGAGAATTGCGGTTTTGTAATCGAGTAAGCCTCTGCGCATGTAGCTTAGAGAGCCTATCAATGCACTAGAGCCGACGATGAACAGGCTATAGGCGGTGGCTGAAACGGGTTCGATTTGAAAAATGTACACGAGAATAGGAAGGGTGAGGATAGAACCCCCTCCTCCAATTAAACCGAGTACAGCCCCCATGAGTAAGGCGAGCAACCAACCCAACCAACCGATGTCCATAGATTTCCTTTCTTTTAAGCCTTATTAAAGCTATCCAAAAGCCTATCCTATCTCAGTAACATAAGCTACACAGCGTTTGTTTCTCAGCTTTATAAGGGGCATTTGTGTTGACAATATTTTTGTTAGGAATATTTAATACGGCATATTTTTAGGTGAATTTCAGAATATTTTTACATTTTGTAGACAAATTATTTTGACTTTTTAAAAACATTGGGTAGATTAGTATTCAGGAGTCCGAAGAAGGGCCCGTTAAATAAGGAGTCAAAAATGAAAAGCTTAATACCCATTTGTACCGGTCTTGTCTCTTTCGCCCTGTTGGCATGCAGTGAGAGCAATCCGGTGGGTCCACTTCCAGGAAGTTCATCCACACCGCAGTCCAGTTCAAATATTCCTATGAGCAGTAGCTCAATTTTATTTCCTTCGTCTTCTGTAGACAATTCTTCGAGTTCTATTGTGATCTCATCCTCTTCAAACCCTGGTCCTTCAGAAACGTCAAACCTATGGACAGCAGATGATGGAACACAGGTTGCGACAGGAGGATACTGGTTTGGTTATGACGATGCAAGTGACGGGGGACATTCAACTTGGTCTTGCGGAGGAATTCAAGGGGCTAAGGGAGATGACTTTGCGTTTTGTATGAGAGAAGCAGATGGAGCAGCAGAGATTGATTTTAATGTCAGTGCAGACATTCCCAACGGTGCATTTGATCCTTTTGGCTTTGCCGGGGTGGGTTTTAATCTAGGTGAAGACAATGGAGGGGTTAAAACGCCTGTGGATCTCAGTGGTTATTCAGGTATGACCATTGAATACGAAAGCAACCAAAAATTCTTTATGCAATTAGTTTACGATGAAAAAATACTGAAATACGATGTCCACAAAGTAACATTGCCTAAAAGTCAAACCTCAGCGACCTTTACTTTTGATCAATTTAAGCAAGAGGGATGGGGTGATGCGGGTAACTTGTCTGAAAATTTAGATAAGGTTACTGAAATCAAATTTCAAGCTCACAGTTCGAATTTCACCGGAGGGGGACAACTGGTGATAAAAAAAATCACTCTAAATAAGTGATTTGACTCCAGCGGGGATTTTTTATCAAAAATCCCCGCTTTTTTTGTCGACAAACACAGGAGTAAACACAAAAAGTCTAAATTGATCGAAGAGGTTTGG
>JBNKYI010000348.1:0-3227 GCA_050300815.1 Fibrobacterales bacterium | reverse complement strand
AGAATTATAAATTGTCGCTTCGGCTGGCTTGGTTCGGCTTGGTTCGACAATGCTCACCACAACGCAGTGCGGCGGAATTAATAATAGGAATCTATCCTATGCCCCTTTTTGTCTGAACCAGGATTAAACGGATTAAAGGATTAACATGAATAAAATACCGAAAGCGGAGCTTGAGGCATGCTAAAAAAGGGTGGCCTGTGTGGAGCGGCGATTTTGAGCGCCACAGCCAATAACATAAATCAACCATAAAAACGACCACTTCATCTTTTTACCCCCAAAGAGTCCTAGCGAAAGCGAGGCCTTTATGGCCGATGTTGAGCCGCTAGATAATAGCCACGGCCGGCATTTGAGGCCGTCGCGTTTTTTATCAAAGGTTTTTGGGGCGGTGGCCAAAAACCTTTGCCGCTGTCGGTCGGCACCGACAACAATAATCAGGTAAAGTAGGGCGCGCCAATTGTAAGGGCGAAAGAACTTTCACACCAACGCGCGCCGTGTCCCATCGCGATATGGATGGATTAAACCCAAAACCAAAAAAACAAAAGAAACGACAGTAGTACCTCAAATTTTTAATTTCATTGTGGTGCGTTGTGGTGCGTTGTGGTGAGCCATGTCGAACCGAGCCTCGTTGAACCAAGCATTGCCGAACCATAAATTCTCAATTTTCAATTAGTCAAGCTGCAACCCAGTCAGCTCTTCAACCTCAGTCTTAGACAAACCTTTAGCCAAAAGCTTTTGAGCCATCTCTTGCTTGGCTTTACGTTCACCTTCGGCTAATGCCTCATCTCTGATGTAATCAGTAAAAGGTTTGAGGTTTCTTTCGTTGAAAATGGCCACTTTATACTCGTTTAAGGTTTTTTTATTGAATTTAAGTAAATCAGCCTTTTCGAGCAATCGATTAAAGGTGTTTTCAATGAACTCTGGTGCTTGATCTCTGACTTTATTCAAATAAATAAATGCCCAAATCCATTTTTCTATTAGTGTTTTTGTTTCATCTAGCTTTAGTTTAAACCTCGGAAGCTCAATAGTTATAAATTCTAACGCCTGTGTGTATTCTTTTAAGGTTTCTGTATTTAAGATTTTATGGTGATTAATAAAGTGATTGGTCGAGGTTTTTAACTTAAAGCCAATTACCGAAATTATATAAACTTTATTGAGTCGGTAATCCCATTCACCTTTAACTGCTTGGGATTGAATGGGCCAGGTAGAATAAAACAAAGTTCGATCGGGAAAATAATATTGAGGAAGCTTTTGCATTTCAATAAGAATTTTTCGATTATCCTCAGTGGTACACAGTATATCAAAAACTGCTACTCTGGCTTCAATTTCTTGTCCTAAATGTTCAGTCGCTAAGAATTGAACATCATTAACGTAATCCTCTTTAGGTAAAATTGAATTGATGAAGCTAAGTGTAAATTCTTTATTTTCTGAGCTTCCGAGAATGTATTTAAATCCCCAATCAGAAGTTAGATCGATGTAGAGTTCATCGAATTCAAAGGTTTTGGGTGGTCTTTTCATCAAAGTATCCTTTTGATTTGAATACTTCTTAGACGAACAAAAGGGAGATGGGGTAACTTTTATAATTGAAAATTATAAATGGAGAATTAATAATAGGAATCCATCCTATGCCCCTTTTTGTCTGAACTAGGATTAAACGGATTAAAGGATTAACTTGATTAAAACTTAGCGCAACTTATTATTAAACAATCGTTTAAATTCTAAGCTTTTTGATCCAAAATTTATTAAAAGGCCGATGGGTACTTGATACGATTCAAGATAATTTATGGCCTGTGCAAGATGAACGTCATCTAATTTAATCACAGATTTAAGCTCAACCATAATTTTTCCGTTTACTAAAAAATCAACTCTTCGAGTTCCAACTTTCCAGTTTTTATACCTGATATTCATCTCTTTTTCGCGCTCAAATGGAATTTCTCTTAGTTGCATTTCATGAGAAAGTGACCGTTGATAAATAACTTCTTGAAATCCATTACCAAGCTGTGAATGGACTTCCATAGCAGCACCTATAATTTTATGTGTGATCTCCTGACTAATCATGGTCATCCTTTAATCCGTTTAATCCTGGTTCAAAAGAAGAATGGTTCATCAAAGTATCCTTTTGATTTGAATATTTCTTAGACGAACAAAAGGGAGATGGGGTAACCCGAAGCAAGGAACAAGGAGCAAGGAGCAATGAAAAAGGAACAGCGAATAATTTGAGTTGTTACTGCACCAGCCTCAAGCTCCGCTTTCGAGATTTTTAAAAAGCAATGCGTGAGTCGTAGACTTCAACGGAAATGCTCTACTAACTAAGATAATGTTAAAAGCTTTAACACCTATGCTATAAGACAACAAGCGCGAGACTCACTACCAAGCCACGGTCGGCATTTGAGGCCGACGCGTTTTTTATCAAAGGTTTTTGGGGCGGTGGCCAAAAACCTTTGCCGTTGTCGGTCGGTACCGACAATGGTAAGTTCAGACAAAAAGGGACGCCAGTAGCATCCCAAATTTTTAATTATTAATTCATAATTTTCAATTAAAAAACACCCTATGAAACAAATTCCAGAAAGCAAAATAAGCCCAAAAAACTACGGCCAAATCAGCAAATTCTCAATTAATTTTTAATTGAGAATTAAAAAAGACACGGTATCCCGTGCCTTCAAAAAAAACAAAATGAAACTTAAATCTTAGTTTTCACCATTGCGCATTTCAACGTTCTCACGGAACATCGTTTGCGAGAGCATTTCGCGAAAATCGCGGTTGAGGTCTACACCATCTACATCGTCAGAGGTTTGATCGATCACGAATACCGCCGAAGGGTCATCCATCCATCCAACAATGTCGTAATCGTCTAAGTTAAGGGCTTTGTCGCCTGCGCCTTTGGCGACTTTTTCAACTTGGTCGATATTGACCCAGCCTTGACCACAAGTCGCTTTGGCAAGAACCATACCGCTCTCTTGCTTAAGAACGTTCATTTCTTCACCGAAGGGAACGGTGCAAACAACGCCGCCGCCATCTGAAGATTTGGTCAAATTAATCGGCCCGCGCTTTGATTTAATTTGAGCTGCTGAAGCAATGCCAATGCTCAAAACAAGAGCAGAAAATAAGGCTTTATTAAACATAGGTAAACCTTTTTACATGAAAAGTTGCCTGTAGGGATTTTCTAAAATTTTTCAAACAAAAGCAATTTTAGGAACGCCCGTACTAAATTCCCTCACAATATATTCTCG
>JBNKYI010000347.1:0-3229 GCA_050300815.1 Fibrobacterales bacterium | reverse complement strand
CTGTGGATGGCGATGACTTTGGGCACCTTGGTGCCTGGAGGAGCTCAGTATTACACGGGTCATTATGTAAGAGCAAGCTTTTTGACAGCCTTAGAAGTGTATTTGCTGTCTGAAATATTTATCAACTATCCTTTGCGCCAAGAGAGTCGTCGTGAAAATGCGAGATTTTATATGAGTGAGGCGACTCAATGGGCGCAGTTGATGGCGGCAGATCCCTATTCACCCAACTACAATACTTGGCAAACCGAACTGCGTACGGCCGTTGAAAGCGCGCGTGAAAACAACGATATATTGCAAGAAAATGCGGGTTTACTTACTTCGGAAATCGCTTGGTTGGCGGGTTTACATTTTTACGGTTTGATGGATGGATATGGCATATGGCATAATAACGTTAAAGGCCACAGTCATCGAAAGCGCGAGGTGCTTAGCGCAGTGTGGAGGGCGACTCTTATACCGGGTTGGGGGCAACTGTATAACGAAGAATACGGCAAGGCGGGTTTGCTTTATATGGGTCTAGTCGGGTCTTGGTTTTCTTATCTAGCCCGCCAAAATACAGTCGAATATTATTTGCATCGATCTCAAGTGGCCAGAGCTGAAAATCGCAGTAGCTCGTTGGCGTACACAAGCGAAAAGTTGACTTTTTTTCGCAAAAAGAGGAATCAGTACATATGGGGTGGGCTTTTGTTTTACCTCTATTCGATCGCGGATGCGGCTGTCGATGCACTGATGTCTGATTTCGATAGTCCAAAACAGCTGGCCTATATTCCTAGAGTCGAGCCATTGGGCACTGACGGAATTCAATGGGTTTGGGCTTTTTAAGAGCGTTGGTGTCAGACATGTGTCTGACACCAAGTGGGTCTGTTTGTTTTTTTGTACAAGAAAACAACAAAATCCAGTAAAATTCTCACGCTTTTTGCAGACTCTTTTGAACTTTCTCGATGGAAAATTCGTTTTATAACCCAAATTAAATGGAATACGGCCTTGGATATTCGTCAAATACAATTGAATCACCCCGGTGAACATCCGCTCCTTAGGCGTTTGGCCAGTTTGAATCCCGATTGGATTCATTTATCGACATCGACCGAATGGATGCAGCATCCAGAATTTATCGAAGAGTTGCGCAAACTTTGTCCACGAGCCGTATTGTCAGGATTTTCATCAAATAGGCAGCTTTGCGATTTTGGTGTAGAACAAAACTCATTGACCTTAACAGCGATTCGATTTAAAAAAGCAAAATTACAACAAGGGGTATGGTCTTTGGACGAAGCCGAGAGAACAGAAGAGTTTGTAGAGCAGGTGAGCCGACATTTTGATTTTATTCCCGAAACGTTAATGCTTTTAATTCCCCGAAATAAGATGGATGTAAGCCCGTTGATGGCAGCTTTTAATGAGAGATGGCGCGAGGTGCAATGGGTTGGCGGAGGCGCTGGTGTGACTTCTTCTGGCGGATTGAGTTTTGTGGTTTGCAATAGAGGATTCACCGACAAACACTTGCAGTTGATCGCCTTTGACAAACAGGTGAGGGTGAAAGAGTATTCTTGGCCTTTGCTTGCCAAACCTCCGAATTCAAAAGAAGTGGGATTGTTATGGTTTGAAGGTTCGACGCTCGATGACGTGTGCGACCTAGCCCTCTCGGCTAAAGAGGCATTGAGTCAATTGCGAGAGACTTATGCGGGGCACTATTTGCCCATGGGCTTTTTCACAGCGAGCCCACTGGGGGCTTTGACCCTGATGAGAGAAAAAAAAGAAATCACCCAACTCAACAAAGGCTGGGTGACAACTTTCGACGAGGTGACTGAATAGTTAACCGTGCCGATTTCGGATCAAAAGGCGCGAATTTCCTGTTTGTGCGTCAATTCCCTTAACGAGAAGACTGACCCGATTATCGGCATTTAACGCCTCCCAGTATCGTTCAAGATTTTCTTCAAGAGTATCAAAGATGGGCATCAGTTGAGGTTCTCCTGCAAAAGAGGGCAGAGGAGTGCCGTCGCCGTGGTAAGTTGAGATAAAATGCCCATATCCCTTCTGAAAGGTTTCGTATTCGAAGAAAAAGCGTAGACATTGGGCTTCGGTATTGTGATAAGACTTCAGTATCGAAAGCTTATAAGAAGGGTTGTGCCCTGCTTGAACAACACCACTGATGCGCGGAGTGAAATTGTCGGGATCGGGTTCATAGGCGCGAGTGCGCAGGGCTTCTTCAAAGGTTTTGCCGTCTTTAACAAAGTTAGCGATAGTGTCGGTTTGGTCGCCATTGGTGATAAGATGAAACGAATTGACGACTCGGGCGGGATAATAGATGATCAGACTTGGATCAGTGAGTTTAGAATCGTCAAAGGCTTTTGTCCGCATTTCTCCGTTTGCTTCTTCTACAAAAACTCGATTGCGACTGTTTTCTGACCGTCCCATAATCCAATAGATCTGTATGAGCTCTCCACTTTGAGAGGATTGACCGATAACGATGCCCCGGCCGGGATAACTGTTTTGAGTGAGCGCAGAAAAATTTTTGTTAGCGAGTTCAGACATAGATAGAGGCTCCATAGTAAAAGACGACTTCAGGGATTCCTAAAGTTAGTTTCGACAGGGATATTTCCAATGAATGTAAACGGACCTAATTGATTGGCGTTGGCTTTTAGAGGTGTTCTTACATCAAAATTTTGGGTAATATCTGCAGGGATTTAACCTTTATCGTAGGAATAGGTGAGATTTTCCCCAGAATGGAAAAAATGTTTAAAAATCCGTTAAAAACGAAGGCGATTCGAATCGCCGTGATCATCGGTAGCCTTTCTTTTGTAGGAACTTTGTTGTTAATGGTGGGCATTGTCTTTCCCTCTTATCAAAAAATAGAGCTTAATCGAGCGACTCTTAACCAAGAGCGGGTTTTGGCTGCTTTTCAAAAAGAACTCGAAGAGTTGAGCAAGACAGCAGAAGATTGGGGCGTTTGGGAAGAAACTTACCAATTTATCAACTCTTTAGACTCTGAATACATACAAAGCAATCTTAATGTCGAATCTTTAGAGGCTCTTGATGTGACTGCTTTTTTGTTTACAGATACCTTGGGGAATACTGTTTATAGTGCCTGGGGAGAAATTCCTAAGGATACTCACCTTCGATTGCCCAGTTTAAATTGGGAGCACTTCAAGGCCTTTGACCAAAATGTGCAAAAGACGAGAGGGTTTCATGGATTTTGGGCGAGTCAAGGGGATCGGCAGCTATGGGGGGTGAGTTATCA
>JBNKYI010000346.1:0-3229 GCA_050300815.1 Fibrobacterales bacterium | reverse complement strand
GCTCCTCGCCATTTGTTGCCTGTGCCGGGCACTTGAAATTGCCCTAACCCCGGTAAGGCTAAGCTGCTAAAGCCCGCTTGGCGAGGCGAAACGTAATCGCCCTTTTCTTTTTTATAAAGTGGGATATGGGTGACAGGGGCTTGTGTGCGAACATCCTTGTCTTCTTGAAAGGGAACTTTAAAAAGAGTTTCGCGTTCACTATCCACCGGTTGGGCATCTTTTTGAAGAGACTTTTGAGGTTTAGGATCGACCTTGAAGGGCTGAACGGGTTCGGTGGGCGTGTGAGGTTGCGTGGGGATTTCAAACACTTTTGGGGGAGGTGGCGTCTGATAAGGCGGATGAGATGAACTTGATGTTTCGTTAGAGCTTGAAGAACTAGAGGTTGGCAGAAAACGAGGTCCATTGCTCGCTGGAGCAGGGAGCTCTTCGGTGAGAGCTGAAGACGAAGAAGTCGGATTCGAAGAAGATTCTAAAGAGGCCTCAGGCACTTGACTTTTTTCAAAAACAGCAACATCTGAGCTCGATGAAGGAGCCTCATTAGAACTCGCTTCGACAGAGGAGGTTTCAATAGAACTGCTCAAGGTTTCTTCGCGAGAAGAAAGAGATGAGCTCGATTCGATCATCAGAGAATCGACATTTTCATCAAAGGATTCCCAAAGGCCTTGAGAAATACCCCACCCTGTAAAGAGCAACGAGAAGCTTAAAATTTTAAATGGGTTTTGCACTGTCCAAATATACTTAGCCCCGAGCTAAAAGTAAGTGAGGGGTGAAGCAGATCTGCAATCGAAGCCATTTTTTGAAAAAAAGGGCTTTTATAGACAAAGCCTTTTTTGGGGTCATTTGTAAATGTCTCTCGATTCAACATAGTAGGGATCGTGGGTCAGTGCTGACTTTGAAGGCGTTTCGACCCCATTTTCAGCTTCGTATTGCAATTCGGCGATGCCCGTTTTGCGCTGGGCATTGTATTCACCTAATGGGTCTTGAACCCCGCCAGGGCGAAGGAGAACTAAGCCATCTAAAACTAAAAGGCGAATGCTAACGGCGACGAGAAGCAAGACTAAAACCACAATGACAGAATATGAAATTTTGCTCTCTTTCATTTCTGCTTCAAGCGCAGGTGAGTCGGCGCCATCTTCTGACTCAGCGGGAACATTCGTCAGTTCTTCGATAGTGACCTTTTCAATGATTTTCCTTTGATGAAGTTTTAGCAAAACTTCATAAAGGCGATACTCCATTAAAAAGGTTTTGCGCATCAGTTCACCGATGGTGCTTTCGCCGTCAATGAGAATTAGCAAATGCACGGCGGGATGCCTAAGAGGGGAATGTCCCTCGACCTGAATGCGTCGATTGCCAAGAGCTTCTTCGTTAACCTTAAGAACCATGTCATCACTGAGAATTTTGCGAAACTCGAGGATTTCATCCATGCGGCGCATGGCCTCGAGAGTCACAAATTCAGGAGACATTTCGAGGGCGTGATGAATCACTTCAACGGGCTCGTCGGTGGGGCGAAATTCGTAACTTCCCACCTGCCACGCGGCCAGACTACAGGCCAAATCCATCATTGCACCTTGCAATACTTGGTGCAACTCAGGGTCGTCGAGAAAGCCCTTCTGCAAGATGGCGTCGACGAGTTTACCTAAGTTTTTGCGACCGACATCGAGAAGATAGCGAACGTCATTTTGATCAAGCCGCCCTTTGGCGAGTAGATACTGAATCAAAATTCGATTGACACTGGTTTCAGATTCCCAAACCAAAACAATGTTGCCTTGGCTAAACAAGAAATAACCGTGCTTTTTTTCACCGCGAATTTCGAGTTTACCCGATTGCTGGTGCCCTTGAATAAATTGAAAGACACTAGATATGTCGAATTCTTTGAGACTTCCTTTAAACGCCATCAAAAGCCTCCCTGTAGTTGCGGTCTTGGTAAATATTGCTTAGACCGTAAAAAATGAAGAAGAGATTATAGGCTACGGGGCCGAGCAAAACTAACCAAAAAAGATTTCCATTTAGGGTGTAGGGATAGCTAAAGCTCCAGCCGGGAATCACCCAATAAATGGTGTAAAAAATCGAGGTCAATGCCATTAGCGCAGCAGTTCCCCATTTGAGATGTCTGTCTTGATAGAGCTGCCCCAAACCGGGGAATACCATGTTGATGAGATGAAGTTTTAATCGACGAGCCATAAACGTGCCCATGACTTTTCTCAATTTTTGACGCTGGCTATCGTCTTCTGTTTTTTGTTCCATTAATTCTCTGGCCCAAATGGGCATTTTGTGCCATTTGGTTTTGTGTTTGAAGCCGAGAATCAATAGCATGGCCATGAAGGCGATTAAGCTGCGCAAAGGGTTTAAACCTAAGAATTGAACTCCCCAGATGTCAGTGGCTCCTTGCCACGAGCCTTGATATTTGGGCCAAACTTCGCGCCAAAAAGAATGGGGGCTAAAAGAAGGATAAAGCAAAATACGATCGGTCGAGACCACGGCAGAAAACATTTCTTCGTTGGCTAACATGGCATTGCGAATGCGGGGATTTCTTTTGCGCGATAAGATAGACTTTTCAAAATCACCACTGGTTTTAGTATCTACTTGATAGAGCTGAGATAAGTTATATAGGGCATAGGGAGAATCTTTTTCGATTTCGATGGCTCGGCGATAGTATTCGATGGCCTTATCTACTTTGCCTTGATAAAAGTGAAGATTGCCTAAAACAACTTGAACTTCTGGATTTTCGGGTGCGAGATATTCAGCGCTAAAAGCATTTTTGAGCGCCTTTTCGTAATCGCCCTTTTTTGCCTCGGCTACAGCGAGACTCAAATGAGGCAAAAAGTTTTTATTGTCTCTAAATAATTCTTGTTCGATGGCCTGTTTGAGTTCGAGCGAATATCCTTCGTTTAATACCTGTTGGTAATATTTTAAGGCGTGATCACCTTGCAGGGGGTCTAGAAAGGCAGATCGCACTCGAGATTCAAAAGGACTGAGAGACACCAAGGCGAGCAACACCGTCATTAATTTTTTTGCCGAAGGGTCAGAAACCTTCCAAACTAAAAAGGTCATCACCCAGATAAAGGGAATTAACCCTCCCAAAAGAACGACGAGTAGAGCGGCGACTCCCAAAAGGATTTTATTGTTTGTAGGGATTTTTTTAGGCAACAGGGCATTGAAGGGGTGCAAAGCCACCGGCAGGTAGCGCATTCCGAGATAGAGATAAACTGCGAGAATGAACAGTGAAATT
>JBNKYI010000345.1:0-3237 GCA_050300815.1 Fibrobacterales bacterium | reverse complement strand
TGACAGATTGTAGTGAATATGATCTCGAAGCGGTGTTGTTGCCTGAATAAAGAAACCTAATACCCTCTAACGAGTTGATAAACAGAATCGGCTCTGACTTTATCACCCATATTATACCAGACATTACCGACATTCTCTACCCCAATACGACCGCTAAGTTCACCCGATTGATAAGCTTTATAAAACTTTGCCAAGGCTTCAGAATATCTCTTCTGATCAAAGAAAATTTGACCGAGATCTAAGTTGATAAAAGGATTTGTCGGATCTCGCTTCAATCCCTCTTCGAGAGTGAAAATAGCCATCCACGGCATCTTTTCTTCAACGTAGGTACGAGCGAGATAGCGGCGATATTCCACCTTATCCGGCTCGTACAAAATACCTTCTTCCATCGCATTAAAAGCCTTCTTAACGTCTCCCTCTTGCTTGTAAAGACCTGCGAGATAAAAGTAAAGCCCACCACCAGGAGCCGCCGTTTCGCGAATGGCCTTTTCTAAAACTCGAGTGGCAGAGCTTGCATCTCCCATCTTTTGTTGAATTTCAGCTAAGGCATAATACACACTGCTTTTATTGGGATTTAGGGCAAGAGCCCTTTCAAAATGATATTGAGCATCTGTGAAATCAGACAATGCAAGAGCGATTTCTCCTAGGGTTAGATGGATATGGTCATTCTCTTCGCCAAGTTCAAGAGCGCGGCGATAAGCCACGACGGCCGAAGCGTATTCTTTATGCATGAAATAAACATCGCCCAGCAATATCCAAGGGCGAACAAACTGAGGCGCCAACTCAACCGACCGTCGATAAGCGATAACCGCTAGCGAATATTGTTTGATCTGCACAAAGCAGTGACCGAGGTTAAACCAAGCAAACACCGGTTGTTCACCGGCCTTAATTGCCTCTCTAAAAAGACGAATCGCTTGACGGTATTCACCCGACTGATAATAGCCATTCGCTTGCTTAAAGTAATCGACAGCGGGGGATGATCCACTCCACGTGAGTGATAAGACCAACATCAGTGACCAAAGGAGTTTATTCAAAGGCAAATTGAAACTCCTTTCTAAAACGTTGCCGCACCGCGACGCCTTCTCTTTTGGATGGCGTAAATTTAAACTGTCGCATCGCCGTCATCGATTCCTTGGCAAATCCATAACCCTTAGGCTCTTCGAGAATCAATTCAATATTCGAAACCGAACCATCTGTTTCAACCACAAGTTCCAACTCAACTCGCCCCTCTATTCCCTCTCGAGCCGCCCGACCTGGGTATTTAGGGGGAACTTCAAATAGCGGAGATGCCTTTTCATCTACCTCATTGGGGTTAAAGACCATCATCGCCTCATCCCCCCCAAACACTCCGACTCCTGCGGTTGAAGGAGAGGCTAAGCTAAGATCCATGGCGAAGGTAGAAGGGCGCGAAGGAGACACCGCATTGAGATTTAAGTGATTTTGCAATTGCCGAATCTGTTTCTGCTCAACTTTTTGTTCTTTAGGCGTCACTTTCGCTTCTACTTCAAAAGCCACTTCTGCATTTTTTTTCGCGCGTTCAGGGCGCTCGGCAAGCCAAACGTTTAAAGCGGGAAACAGCAAAAAAAGCACCGTTGCCACTGCTGTCGCTATGCACCAACCTATGACCTTAAAACTCCACTTCATTCTTTTGCTGCCGAGATAGAAACCTTGGGAATATTCGAAGCGTTACATTCATCTAAAACATCGACGATCATCCCCGTAGGCGCATCTCGGTCGGCTACAATGATCACGGGGCGATCTGGTGTTTCTCGCATCATATTTTTTAACACTTGCCCTAGAGCGGGCAAGCTGATCTGAGTTTCGTTAATGTGCAAAGTCCCCTGCTTAGACAAACCCACCAATATGCTTTCTTTGCTGAGTTCATTCGCTGTCGAAGCCTTCGGCTTCGTCACATCTAAGCCCGTTTCACGAGTGAAAGTGCTGGTTACAATGAAAAAAATCAGAAGAATAAAGACCATGTCGAGCAAAGGCGCAATATCTACTCCTGCTTCTTCAGCATTGCCCCTTTGTCTAGAAAAACGTTTACTCATCGACCTCAACTCCTTTGTGTTCTCTCATCCAAGCAAAAGCCCAAGCCCTTTGTTTTTGCAAAATATCGTTAGATTTATTTTTTAGATAATTGTGGGCGAGGACAATGGGAAAGGCGATCACCAGACCCGACTGAGTGGTTAAAAGAGATTCTGAGATTCCATCAGCCAACATGGCCGGGTTGCCAAATCCAAATTGAGTGATCACCCCAAAGGTCGCTCTCATACCCGAAACCGTTCCTAAGAGCCCAATTAGAGGGGCAATGGCTGCGAGCTGAGCTATCGTTCTGAGATGGCTATCGAGAAAGGTTTCTGTCGCGAGTTCCCATTCTCCAAACCAATCTTTGACTTTTTCAGGAGAGCTCAATTCTAACTCTGCAAACCCCGCTTTGAGTTTATTCCATTGTCCTTTTTTCAGACTTTCAAACCAAAGGTCAATTCCTTTGTTAAAAATCAACAACCAAGCAATCAAACCGACCAGATAGAGGGGAAGCATCACCCACCCTCCTCTAACAAGGATCTGATAAATCGATTCAAAAAAGGTAAAACTATTCACTTTTTCCCTGCGACGCATTGAGAAGGTGAAGAGCCCATTGATCCATATCCGCGATGAGATTGCGAATGCGATTGCGAATAAAATTGTGAATAAGCTGAACGGGTATCGCGACAATAAGTCCCATTTGGGTAGTCACCAAAGCGATAGATATCCCACCCGCCAATAATTTGGGATCTGAGGTGCCATAAATCGTAATCACATCAAAAAGTTGAATCATTCCAAAGACGGTTCCCAGCAAACCCAATAAAGGAGCCGCTCCTCCCAATACACTGATGGTATTAAGGCGTTTTTCGAGCTGAGGCACCGCTTTTAAAAAGACTTCTTCAACGTGAGATTCGGCTTCAGCCCTCGAATTGAAGTGATTGCCCACAATCACCTGTGCGATCTTTCCATAATAGCCCTTCAGAGGGGATGCTTTGTTTTTCGCCGTTTCGATATCTCCCTCACTCAAAGACTGTGAAATTTCTCGTAAGGTCTGATAATTTATTCGGCGATAGCGAGCCCATTGAAAAAGACGTTCTGCCGCAAACAACAAGGCCAATAGCAACAACGCGACAATGGGCCAAGCTAAAATCCCTCCATTGTTCATCGTGGTTTTCAACCACCCACCTAAACTTTGCTCTTGGTCTGAGC
>JBNKYI010000344.1:0-3246 GCA_050300815.1 Fibrobacterales bacterium | reverse complement strand
AAAGGCCTCGCTTTCGCTTAGATAATTTTGGGATAAATTGATGGAGTCGTTGAATCAATGATTGATAAGAATACTAGGGGGTGGTGCTCAAAATCGCCGCTTCACTCAGGTAACCTATATAGTTTGCCTCAAGCTCCGCTTTCGGAATTTTTGTTCCTTGTTCCTTGTTCCTTCCTGAAAATTGTTAATTCTTCATTCTCCCTTATCAATTCTCATAATCCCTCAAATGCCCATGGGATCAAATTATATTTGGCGGTAAAAATTTCTGAAAAACTCAGGATCAACCTATGCAAAAGACTGTATTGACGGGAATTAAACCCACGGGAACCCCGCATCTGGGGAATTATCTAGGAGCGATTAAAACGGCTCTAGAATTAGTTGATGGCAACAGAGCGATTTATTTTATTGCAGACTATCACGCTTTGACGACCATGCACAAAGGAGAAGAGCTGCGCCAGAATATTTATTCGGTTGCCGCCACTTGGTTAGCTCTAGGTTTAGATCCAAATAAAGCATTGTTTTACAAACAAAGCGATGTTCCCGAGATTTTTGAATTGAATTGGGTGCTCTCTTGTTTTACTCCCAAGGGCTTTATGAATAGAGCTCACGCCTATAAAGACAAGGTGGCTAAAAATGAGGCCGCTGGTGAAGATGCCGATGCGGGGGTCAATATGGGCTTATACGGTTATCCCTGTTTGATGGATGCCGATATTCTTTTATTTGGCGCTCACGAAGTGCCCGTGGGCAAAGATCAAAAACAGCACGTTGAATTTGCCCGAGACATCGCCATTCGCTTTAATAAAAACTACTCTAAAGAATTGTTAGTGATTCCCGAACCCGTAATTCGAGAAGAGACGGATGTCATTCCGGGTTTGGATGGTCGCAAAATGTCTAAGAGTTACGATAATACCATCGAACTGTTTCTGCCTGCAAAAAAACTCAAGAAAAAAGTCAATAAAATCGTAACCAATTCTTTAGAGATCGAAGACCCTAAAGATCCCGACACATGTCAAGTTTTTAAGCTTTATTCATTTTTTGCCAGCTCTGCAGAACAAGAGGCTTTAGCGGCCAAGTACCGCGCGGGGGGAATGGGTTGGGGCGAAGCAAAAAACACCCTTTACGAAAAGTTAGAAGAGGTGTTTGGGGCTGCTCGCGAAAAGTATGAGTATCTCATGGCGAATCCCTCTGAAATTGATGCAATACTTGCGAATGGGGCGAATAAGGCGCGGGCTTTGGCCTTTGCTAAGATGAATGAAATTCGCAAGGCAATTGGGGTGGCTTAAGCCTTAGAGCCTCTTCAGAAATTCAGACTAAAAATCTATTCCTTCGAATAGATTTTTTTTGTCTTACTTGGTTAAAAATGAGAAAATACCAGAGTCAAGTGAGGTATTATACAAGAATCTAGGGAACTAGCAAACAAATTAAACTTGAATCAAATTAGCGTAGAGGCAGTACTGCGCGAAATTTGTGTTAAAATCACACGAGATGTGCAAAGTTCAAGGGCAGTATCTGGAGTTTTAACGCACAGAAAGATCAAATCCTCTGTGAGTGCCTTTACGATACCCGAACCCAAACCTTTGAGATGGGGCAAGTTTTCAGTTTGTGATATTCGCTCACTGCTTGACTTTGTCATCATGGATGTAGATGGTGAACCCTATGCCATTCAATGTTGTGAACATTGTGGTGAAATCAAAAATTGGACTGCCGAAAATGTGATGTATTTGCATGGCATTTCTCATCTTGTTAAAAAAGTTTTAAAAATGAAAACGGCGCCATAAAAAGCGGGTTGATTTTTGTGGGTTCCCTCTAAAAGATAAAATGTATATTTAGGCTAGACTGTCTAGAATCGGAGGTTTGGAATGAGCGTTTGGCAATTGCAAGAAGCGAAAAATAAATTCAGCCGTCTTTTTAATGAGGTTTTGGAAAATGGCCCTCAGATCGTAAGTAGACATGGTAAAGATGAGGTGGTCATACTTTCCAAAAGCCAGTATATCGAGTTAACACAACCCAAAAAGAGTGTTATAGATGTTTTGCGCGAGGCACCAAAAATCGAATTAGACTTTTCTAGATCAAAAGAATCGGTAAGGAATATTGAGTTTTGAAATATTTACTTGATACATGCGTTATTTCAGAATCTATTAAACCAGATTCTTCTCCTAGCGTCATTGATTTTTTAAGTAAAGTAAATGATCGCGATTTGTTTATCTCTACGATGACCCTTGCTGAGATTCATCGTGGCATATATAGGTTACCAAATGGGAAAAAGAAAAATCGGTTAATGCTTTGGTTGAATGAACTTGAAAAATCATTTGCCGATCGAGTGCTTAGCTTTGATTATGAAGCCGCTATAGAGTGGGCTAAAATATGTGCACAGGTAGAGGCCAATGGTAAAACCATGTCAGCTTTTGATTCAATTATCGCAGCTATAGCAAGTAGAAATCACATGGCCCTAGTGACTCGAAATGTGAAAGACTTCAAATTCACCGGTCTTGAAATTATTAATCCTTGGTAGGGAGTGTTAAACCAAAAATCCCACACCCAACAGGGCAAAACCTAGAGCAACAGCGCGGCGGATTTTTTCTCCACCTTTGATGATTTTAAAAATTTCGCCGCTAAAAAATCCCATAAGATGAATTCCTACGGTTCCTAATAAAAAGCCTGTTACATAGAGAGCAGGCTTTGCTGTTTCAGGAATTTCTGCACCGTGGGCAATGCCGTGGTATATTCCAAAAAATGAAATAGGCAGCACTAGAAATAAGTTTTTGATTTTCGATGGATTCCAAAGGGCTAGACCTAATAAAAGAACCGAAAGAGCAATGTTGAATTCTACGGAACCAAAAGTCAAACCCATCAAACCAGACATTCCTCCCACAAGCATAAAAAGCACAAAGAAAGTCGGATAGAGCCAGGCTTCCTTCCTCGATTTAGAGGCACTTAAGAGCCCGACACTTAACATGGCTAATAGATGATCCAGTCCTAATACTGGGTGAGAGATGCCAGACAAAAAGCCATTATCATTATGACCACTATGAGCAAAAAGTGAAGTTGCTCCCAGAGTTAAAAAGAGAAAAAGCAATTTCATATTTTACCTGGAATGATTTCTTTAAAACATAACTATTAATTTATACAGCGAATAAAGGTGTGCTATTTTTATGCAAACTACTTGACATGATATGATAATGTATGCAAGGTTTCATATTTTTGTCATGCACAGAGAATATTAAATGAATTATTTAAAGTTTTGGC
>JBNKYI010000343.1:0-3251 GCA_050300815.1 Fibrobacterales bacterium | reverse complement strand
TATCGGCACGTAAATACCAATCAAGCTTGTGTACATAAATAAACCGTACGTCATAATCACTATCGCTTGAGGGAAAGCCCCATGCTCTACTACCAGATTCACAAGCATATAAGACTTTTACATCAAATTCTTTTTCAATCTTATCTATTTCGATTTGAATTTCTTTTTCAATTTCAGGATCTATCATCATTGCCCAATTTCTTTGGATTAATATCTCGTAAATTTAACTATCTCTAGCAAAATAATATCCCGCGCCTTAAAAATACAGGTCGATCTCTAGTGCGAAGGGATTTAAAACAGCACCCCCATTATTCATCTAGAAAAAGGCACCATCCATTTTTCAAAATGCCCATATTGAACAGTTGATGACGATGAAAATCCATATCTCTAAGTTCACAACTACCCAACCAAAGGGTGGGTTCAATCATTATTTTCATTATTCCTTCAGGTAACCTGACCACCCGTTTTGCCCCTAAATCATGTATCCGTTTGATTCTTGCAAAGTAGTTTTCAACTTCATCGCAATTAGTTTCGCATATGATCTTTTCATTTCCTGATTTTTCACTTTTATTCAATTGCCATAGGCCTAAAGATTCTTTTTGATAGTGAATTCCATCTAGGGTGCCATCATTGAACCTAATTAAATTCTCTTTTGATTTTCTCGTTAAATCCACTAGCTCATCATGTGGAAAATCTTGTACAATGTTGTTGATCTTTATTAAGATTTTCTCACTAATCTTGTGATTTGAAAAAAGCCAGACACCAGCTAGGATAGCTAGGGTTGTAAACGATATTGCAATATGCTTAGTTTTCATTTTATAAATATTAAAACAAGGTTAACAGTACTATAATGTATGAGTTTGGAATCAAAATAAAGATTAATTTTCACTTTTTCCATTTAGGTGTTTGAATTCCTTTTCCTCCAACAATTTCAATGCAAAACGGCCCCGTTCAGAAACGGCAAAAGATTTATCCGATGCAAATTCATCTGCATATTTCTTTGCCTCCGCCCCCAGCTTTTCTATATCGTGAATTAAAAATTCTGCCGAAACACTCCGAACTTTAGAAGACCGATCTTTACTTGATATTTTTAACAATTCGGGAAATGAAAGTTGAACATTTATTTTTCGTTCGGAAACAATGGGTTTTAGCCTTCCCTGACAATAACGAACGTCAGTCCATTCCCACTTCCATCTTTCAAGCCATGATATTCGACCTTCGAATAAACTTCTAAAAGCTTTAGCTCTTAGAGCTGGCTGGATAGCACAAGTAGCTATTTCCTCAACCTTTCCGTCTAGGATTGATGTACGCCCAAGTTGAGAAAAAAGAGAAGGCATAGGCCCAGAAGATGATGAAACTAATTTCATTCTGAGTAAATCAGCAATTCGCTCTTCGCAAATAATTTGTAAGAGAATTTGTTTATCTTCATCTTCAATTCTACCCCACGAATTCCAATTAGAGAATGTGACGCTTAAAGCTTCCACAACAAAACTAAGATTAGTTGCTCTTGTTATCTCAGGTAATTTTTTCTTTGCGGCCTCTCGAACCTGTAGCACCCAATCGTTTAACCTGCGAACAACTAGTGAGTAGAAGAATGCATTTGGTGCTGCACCTGAAATATTTAATAAGGCTTCTTCACGCTTGTATCCATTCCAACTTATTAAGTCTAACCAAGTCAAAAACTCTCTAGGTTTTGACCAAAATTGCCATTTAGTAGGAATTGTTTTTTGTAAAGCCAATGAATATTCTGATCGAATTAATCGTTCCCAGTATTCAAAATTTTTGAGTGAAATTTCAGAGGAAACTTCAATTAATGAAGACATATCACCAACTGATTTATGACTCGAATTTAGAGAGTGTGCAAAGTTTTGTAATGCCTCAATAATTCGCTCTTCTATAGTTTGTATATCTTGCATTTAATTATTCTACTTATTGAGAACAAATCCGGTTTGGACATTCTCATTCCCTATCATTAACTACCTGAAATAATAGCTCAAAACTTCAGTTCACTAAAGACTTTATTTATTTCTTCTGCGTTTTGATATACGGCAAAATGTCCCCCTTTGACCTTAAATAAATCAGTTATTTGGGGAGCCTTTAAAAGGCGGTCAGCTTCTCCATGTATTGAGACGATCGGTGATTTTAATTCTTTCTCGCGCCAACTCGCAAGGTTTATCAAACACCATTTCACAAACGCCCCATTGGATTGAGATATGATTTGCGAAAGAACTTTGCGAGCTTTGGGGTTATTGGTGCTAAACAACCAATGTATGATTGGATTGGGAATTTCAAACAACTTGCTCGGAATCATTTTGAGGATTGGGAGTAACAATCTCAATAAGGTGAGCTGATCTCTGGATCGAATTCCTGATAGGATAATAATTTTAGGAGGGTGGTCGCAAAGTAATGAAAACTCTTGGGCGATGATACTGCCAAAAGACAAACCGATTACAATATCAAAATCACCTAAATACTCTTTGCGAATATTTTGCACATACTCGATTAGAGAAAGATGCTTGAAGTTGTAGGACCAATCATAAAATTCAACCGACCAATTAGGGGGAAATGAAATATTGTCGAAGGCACTGCGATTTGCCCCTAAGCCTGTGAAGATGAGAACCTTGTTCATTTTCATCCTTAATCAGTGAAAGTAAAAGGAATGGTCACAGTTGTTGAACCCCCTTCACTCTTCTCCCATTTCCAGGTGATAATCTCTTTGGTAAATGCTTCGTAAAACTTAGGAGTTAATGAAGTCGGCCCCGTTAATGAATTTATACTGCTAACACCTCCGTCTTCATCTATTGAAAATTGAATAAAAATTTTTCCAGAAAGATCATAATAGATTTTTAAATCTTCTCTGTATTGAGGAAGCAGATCATTAGATTCGGCATGAACAATTTTCAGAATATCGTCTTTAGATCTCTTTAATGTAGTATCTGATGTGAGACCAGATTTTGGCTGAATAATTTCGCCAATTGAATCACGTTTTGTTTCAACAATCTGATTATCATCTAATGAATTGATAACATTCAGAAGTTCGCCATTCATTGTATAGCTATTCTGAAGGGTATCATTTTGGATTATCGTAGTCTTTTTTTTGAGGGAACCATTTCTATAGTACTTCTTAATAATTGTGCTGTCGGATGAAGTATGGTATTCGTAAAGAGTATCGTTTGTAGAAGAAATTCTTGCGATATATGTGATTTGATTGTCATACATCTCAAAAGTTTGAGTATCACCTGTTGCAAGTT
>JBNKYI010000342.1:0-3252 GCA_050300815.1 Fibrobacterales bacterium | reverse complement strand
ATATTTAACTTACCGATTTCTACTGCCTTATAAATACTTAATTCGTCCTCTCTCTCTCATTTGAGCTGCTTTCTTTCCCAATTTAATTGGATTTTCCAAATATGGCAAGTCCGTTAAGTTTTCTGCAAATCCCTCCTCAAAAACACCACTCTGCACAATTCTGTTTTCTGATATCCGATGAAAAACGCGCAACGATCCCCATCGTTCTTCAATCCATCCCTCTTCAAATTCAGCGGGGATGTCTTCTGGAATCTTTTTTTGCCACAAAGGAGTTTCATCTCTGCACACTTCCATCCAATGGTATTCTGCCAAGATTCGACTGGGCTGAGCTTCAGAGCGCAGATCAAAAACAGCATTCCACTTTCTCGATTTTTGTCGGTATTTTTTGCAAAATCCCTTCCAAATCTGATAAAGGTCTGCGCCAATAAGACCGGTTAAAATTTTTCCATCTCGATTCACCAATGCCAACCAACCGGGCTTGCCCAAAAGATCTCGCAATTGCTCTCGCTGAATTCTGCCAGGAAGTTCAAAAGAACTCCCTCCCCATCGATAATAGGGGCTGAGTTCGCCACCGGCTTTTTCATTTAACAATTTTAAAAGCCGAACAGTGGCTGAGGCATCGCCATAGGCCCGGTGTCGATTATTAAGCTCAATTCCCAGATTAGCACATAAGTTGCCTAGGCTATAAGAAGGCATGCCTTTGAGCAATTGACGACTGGTTTGCACCGTACATAAACTGTCGGGGTCATACCAAATCCCTACAGATAGAAATGCTTTTTGAATAAACCCTAAGTCAAAACTTGCATTATGAGCAACAAATACCGAATCTCCTAAAAATTCATAAAAGACTTCGGCAATGTCAGCAAATTGAGGAGCACCATCGACCATTTCTTGAGTAATTCCCGTCAGCTTTTGAACAAAGGCGTTATCAATTGGTTAGGGTCTAAGAGAGTTTTGAATTCGCAAACATTCTCGCCCTCTATTTTTATGGCCGCAATCTCGGTAATTCCCTCACGATCATTAAACCGACCTGAGGTTTCTATATCAACGACAACAAAACTTCGACTACTCTGCATTCACTTTCCATTGTTTTTGTAATGCATTTAAATCTGTCGTGGGGCGTTGAAAGAAAAAGCCCTGAAAAAATTGAACCCCGCAGTCAACCAAAAAATCTCGCTCGCCGGCAGATTCAACTCCCTCAGCGACAGGGATGATCTCTAAGTTGTCGCACATTGCGAGCACAAACTGAACAATTTTCTGCTTCTTTTCATCTTGATGAATTTCTCGAATTAAAAATCGATCAATCTTTAAGTATTGAGGATCTGAATTGTACAGCAGTTCTAGCCCAGAAATTCCCGTTCCAAAATCATCAAGCGCCAAAGCTATTCCCTGATCTTTCCATATTTTTTGGCTTCTTTTTAATTGAGCATAACTAAAGCGATTTTGCTCTGAAATTTCAAAACAGACTTGGCTTCCTTCTAAATGATACTGACTCAAAATATCTGGGGCATCGTTCCACAAAATCTCAGGGTGAGAAAATATTCGATTATCTAAGTTGATGAAAATGGTTCGCCGAAGTTCAGCAGGAAGTTGTCCTGCTTTTTTCAAAACCAGTTTTATCATTTCTAAAACGAAGGGAAAAAGAAAACTTTCTCTTTCGACCTCATCTAACAAATCAGATACCGAGGCGTACTCCAACATTTGCACATTTGCCAACAAGGCCTCGAAACCATAGCAGGTGCGTCCATCACCACTCACTATGGGTTGAAAGGCCATTTGCATTTTAGACAGTAAGGCCTGGCGTTTTTCATCGAGCATACAAAATCTTCCTATTCTCTAAAGGTAATATCTGAATTGCTCTTTCGTCTTTTGTTACCTTTCAATATTATGACACATAAACCCGATTTTGATAAGCTACTCACTCAAGGTGCGGCAACCTATGACTCTGAGGTTGGAAACTGGTGGGTCAAGAGAGCCGAAGATAAAATTCACCATCGCGCCTATGAAAAAATAGTCAAGGCCTTAGCCCCCTATACAAACTCAAAACAAGGCTTGCTTGTCGACTACGCCTGCGGCACAGGTATTTTGCTCAAAAAAGTACTTGAGCGATATCCCCATTTAAGAGGAATTGGAATCGATGGAAGTCGAAATTTATTAGAGCGCTATTTATCTAAATACGACCCCAAAGCTCGCCTTATAGATCTCACTCAATCGTGGAAAGCCAAAAACACATTGTTGCTTCCCACCTATTTGCCCAATTTTTCTCTTCCCTCCAAAAAAGCTGACCTTATCATTTGGTGTTTTCCCAATCTCGTTCCTGCCCAAGAGTATCTCGACGAATTTAACGATAACGGTTATCAAAAACAATCGTGGTTTGATCAGGCCCACAAGCTCGCAAGTTTCAGAGAAATGGATCCCGAAGATGAAGTAGACAACAGCTCTGCTGAAGACAAACTTGATGAACTGCTCACCCAACGCGTTATTCACAAAAACATTGCTTCGTTACTTAAAACGGGGGGGATATTTTTGAAAGTCGAATACGCGAACTGCCACCGCTCTGAACTTACTCGACTCACTCGACTCAAAGAGCAATTTATGGAAGGTACTCTTTCTAAAGACATTAAGGGATTGACAACCAAACCTTTCTTTAAGGAGCTTTCTTGCGCTTATCACAAGAGCAATGTCATTTTGGATGTCTTTGAACAAACCAATGACCCCAGTGACAAAGAAGGCGGATTCACCATTAACCTTTTTCAAAAACGATGACACATCCCATAGGCATTTTTGATTCGGGAATTGGGGGGCTAACCGTTTATTTAAAAATTCGAGAAACCCTTCCTCAATACGATTATCTTTATTTGGGTGATCATGCAAGGGCTCCCTATGGAGGACGTTCCTTCGAAACTATTTACGAATACACCTTAAATGCCGTCGAGTATTTATTTCATCAAGGTTGCCCTTTGGTGATCTTAGCTTGCAACACCGCTTCAGCTAGGGCGCTGCGAACACTGCAGCAAGAGTTCTTACCCAAACACTATCCCGATCGCAAAGTATTAGGAGTCATTCGTCCTATGACCGAATATTTAGCCCAAGCCCCCGGAAGCGAAATTGGGATTTTAGCTACACCCGGCACCGTGCGATCAGATTCTTATGGTATTGAATTAAAAAAGTTTAGCCCACACAAAAAAGTGGTTCAAATTCCTTGTCCGCTCCTTGTTCCTCTCATCGAAAATGGAGAACTTGAGGGGCCTC
>JBNKYI010000341.1:0-3254 GCA_050300815.1 Fibrobacterales bacterium | reverse complement strand
TGGGTAAGGGAGCAGGAAGTTAAAGATAAATGTGAAGGTATTTGGAACAGGTCTTGGCTGTACATATTTAAAGATGTTACCTCGGTGACCAATGAGCGAACCGTCATATCTTCTGTTATTCCTCTCGCAGGTGTTGGTCATACTGCGCCAATAGTTTTTCCGAAAAAAAATGAGCCAAAGCTCATTGCTTGCTTGGTAGCAAACCTTAACAGCTTAATTCTCGATTTCATCGCTCGGCAAAAAGTTGGTGGTCTTCATTTAACTTACGGGTATGTGAAGCAATTCCCTATAATCCCTGCAGAAAAATATTCCGAACAAGATGTCGAATTCATTTCAAGTAGGGTTTTACAGCTCACTTACACATCTAACAGCCTTGAGGGGTTCGCCAATGACCTTGAGTTCTATGGGGTGCCATTCCGATATTCTCCCGAATTGCGATTACAGTTAAGGTGTGAATTAGATGCATACTTCGCGCGTCTGTATGAAGTTTCTAAGGAAGAACTCGAATATATTCTTGACCCTAAAGAAGTACTAGGATCTGACTACCCCTCAGAGACTTTTCGTGGCTTACGAAGCAATGAAGAAAAGGAATTCGGTGAATACCGTACCCAACGGCTGGTGCTGGAAGCCTGGGATAAAATGGAAGCAGGGATGCTCGAGTGAAGATTCTTGACCTACAGAATGAGTTTCGCGAGCTGGTGGCACAATTTCGTAGTGAAATTGAAACTGCAAGTACTATGGGTCATTTTGATGCTCACAAAGTTTCGGAAAACATTATCTGTAGCCTAATGCGTGAGTTGTGTGACTGGCCCGATCTTCGTAACCTGAATACTGAGCAAGCGAACTTCCCCGGCATAGACTTAGCGGACGATAACAAACGCGTAGCGATTCAGGTAACCGCCACTGCTGATATTACCAAGGTGAAACACACCATTGAGAAATTCGTCAGCCATGACCTGTACCAACGCTATGATCGATTAATTGTCTATGTGCTTACATCGAAGCAGGGGAGTTACTCACAGTCGGCCATTGACGTTGCCTGTGAGGAAAAATTTCAATTTTCCGCCAATAAAGATATTTGGGATTATCAAGAACTGTGTTCTAAGGCAGCTGACGCTTCCCCACAACAACTACAAGTTGCGCTAAACGATTTGAAAGCCTATCTACGCGGCGTCCCGATGGGTTTGGCGGATGAGGATATTGACCCTCCGCTCAGCCCTCCTGAAACTATTACCACGAACATGGTGGCGTTTGAATTTCCCGAAACACTGTATATTGCGCAGTTGAGCGAAGACCTAAAAGCGCATCATGGAAAAAGAAAACCTGGCCTCTGGCGAAAATCCATTCGTGAATATAATCAGGATGTGCAGTTACGTATTCCTTCGGCATACGTCATTCATTGCGGCGCATTAATCAGCTTTTTTGATTTAACGGATAGCAACAATCCCTTTCGCCATTTGATTGAACCAGGAACAGAAGAAGAACATCTAAGTCTAGATTTCTCTACCATCGATGAAGACCATGAGCGTGTTTTCAAGTCACTACTGCGATTTTCATTGCAGCAGCGACTATTCCAGGAGCGGGTGCTTTGGGAAAATGATGAAAAACAATTTATCTTTTATCCACATCACGATAGTGATAACCAGAGGGAGGAGTCGTGGCAGGGAGACAAGAAAAACAAGCGGACAGTTTTCGTAAGGCAATTTAACAAAAAAGATACTTCAAAAGTTTATCTACAAAAGCACCTCTCATTTTCGGTTGAGTTTCTTAGTTTTGATGAAAAGTGGTTTGTGGCGATTACACCGAGTTGGTTTTTCAGCTATGGCGTGAGTTTTAGAAAGTCAGGGTTTAGTAACGACAACCTTAGTTGGATTAAACGCCAAGAAAATAACCAGCAAGTTATGAATCACTTCAGGTTTATCGCAGCATGGCTAAGCGCAATTGATAATACCGATCTATTTTCCGAGCCTCAGCGAACCGATGCTTTTCTTTTCTTTGGTTCGATCCTCAGCTTAGATGGGGCGCCATCTCTGGATGAGTCAAGATGGGCTCCTCTGCCAGTTCCAATCGACGACGAAACCCCGCAACGACCAAGGCTGTTTGGCTTATGAAATTAGTACATTTAAATGAGCCAAGGCTGGAGTTTTTTAAAGGCACACATATCTGCCCAAGACGTGGAATAGCCACCTACGGTGTTTACGATCAATCCTCTCTAACCCGTCGTAAAAGCATTCTTCTTGGTGCAATTGGAACAAGCAAAGACCTTGAAGACTTTGCGGGCCTTCTCGAAGCGATGAAGTCTCCCATAAACGGCGCTGGTAAAGATCACAAGGGTAATTTATTTCCGGACTTTTGTGGTTTTAATACTGAAACCGGTTTCCACGCAGAGATGGTTTTCAATCAAGATCTGGGGCGACCTCTTAGGCAATTGGATATTGAACATATTGTAAAGATAAAAGATCGATCACAGCGGATTGAAGAAGCCATCAACCTTTATTATGAAGAGATCAAATTCCTCGCTCAGAATCGCCCTGTTGATGTCATTGTTTGTGTGCTTTCTAAATCAATTTTCGATGCTGTGAGCAAGGAGGCTGCTGTTGAAGATGAAGAAAAACTGGAAGCGAGTATCGAAGTTCAAACAGAACTGAATTTTAGGCGGGCATTAAAAGCGAAATCCATGCATCTTGGTAAGCCGCTGCAGTTGCTGCGAGCCGAATCACTGGTTTCTGGTGGTAAAGGCCAGCAGGATGATGCGACTAAAGCGTGGAATCTCGCTACTGCGCTGTATTACAAAGCGGGGGCCACTAACCCCTGGCGATTAGAGAAACCTGAAGGCCAATCCCTTTCATGTGCACTGGGTATTTCTTTCTATAGAAGCAGGGACAGGAAAACACTCAACACCAGCTTGGCTCAGGTCTTTGACGAACTCGGAAATGGCTTAATTTTACGCGGCACTCCCGTTCATCTCGAAAAGGGTGATCGAGTGCCAAAGCTGTCGGAAGAACAATCCTACACCTTATTTAAAGCTGCGCTGGAAGAATACCGTAACGCGATGCGTACTTACCCTGGGCGGGTAGTGGTACATAAAACCTCTAATTTTTCTGATCCAGAAATGTCTGGTTTTATGCAGGCAGCCTATGATTTGCGCATAGACACGGTAGATTTCGTCACCGTGATGGACTCGCGCTTGCGACTTTTTAGAAGTGGAGCCTATCCTCCATACCGTGGAACATCTCTAGTTCTCGATCAGCAGC
>JBNKYI010000340.1:0-3257 GCA_050300815.1 Fibrobacterales bacterium | reverse complement strand
AACGTCTTTGCGAGTGTTGTCATTGGTGACCTTTTTAGTTCTGAGATATAACTCAAAAACAATTTCACTAACCTTGGCATTTGCTTTAAACGAACTCGCTTTAAATTGAATAGCCGACATAATTTCTCCTTAAATTTATAAGCATTCCTCAGCACAGGATGCTTCGAGAGATAGATGTCTAAAATCTGTCGCTGTGTGTCTGTTAAGTTTTCACGTTTTTTGCGAAAGGCTTGGTAAAGTCGATGTCGCTCTAGGTCGCAAAAGGTTGTTGCAAAACCTTGCTTATGTGTAAAAAAATGTTCATCTACACCAAGTACTTTGGGAAACTGACACGAAAGATGTTCTTTACTTATGCGCTTTAAAAAGAAATGATTCCATCTATCTATCGTCGAGTAAGATACACCAAAACTTTGGCTCAGTCGGCTCAAACTTACCCCATCACGATGCCGCTCAAACACCTCACTTCTGAAAGCTTCAGTTGATCTGAACCTTCGAAAATGGGGTTTAGGAAAGTGCCTGGCACGACCTTAAAAGATGGAAACGGAAAGGTTGTTTATACACCACCTCAGAATGCACTCGACATAGAAAAACTAATGTACAACCTCGAATCCTATATCAATAATGATCAACTTCAAGAGGTGGATCCATTGATTAAAATGGCGGTGATTCATTTTCAGTTTGAATCGATTCACCCCTTTTACGATGGAAACGGGCGAACAGGAAGAATTATTAACATCTTGTATTTGGTCCTCAAAGGTCTTTTAGACATTCCTGTGCTCTATTTGTCTCGCTATATCATTGATAACAAAGCTGAATATTATAATCTCTTACAAAAAGTACGCGATGAAGAAGCCTATGAAGAATGGGTACTTTGGATGTTAAAAGGGGTTCAATCGACTGCCTTGTCTACATTGGTCATTGTAAAAGAAATCAAGGCTCTAATGAATTCGTTTAAGATTCGCCTGCGTGAAGAAACAAAATTTTACAACAAAGAATTGCTAGACTCTCTTTTTAAGCACCCGTACACCACAATTACAAGGTTTTCTGATGAGTTAAACATTCATCGAAACACGGCTTCATCAAGACTTAATGAGTTAGTTGAGAAAGGCTATCTCGATAAAATACAGCTTGGCAAATTAAACTTTTTTGTAAACAAAGAACTTTATCAAATATTGGCAGGGGATGAGAAATGAAGCAAATAAAAAAATGATTCCCTTCGAATCCTTCTTTACTATGCAGGGGTGAATGGAGAATGAAAAGATTGGGACACCACCCTTCGAAGAACTAAAATGCATTGCCGAAAAGTTTTTAGACCCATTTAAACACCAAGATCGTACCAAAGATGATTGACTATGTCATTGTTCATGAACTTTGCCACACCGTTGAGAAAGCGCACAACAAGCGTTTTTGGGAACTTGTGGCACACTACCCCGAGTGGAAAGAATGTCACGAACGGCTAGAATGGGATGTGTGTGTGATGGGGGGGGAGCTAATTCGACTAGGTTAGCACCTCTTCTCACTCTGTTGAAAGGATGCTTTCAAGGGGAGTAAATAAAAAATATTAACCTCAAAATTTGCTTTAATTGGTGTAACCAATCCCAACCCCTAGTTTAAAATAGAATTCATTTCTGAAGGGAAAGAGCCCTACTTCAAGACCATATGGCAAATTAATTCCTTTAGCACCTGATACTTTCCATCCTATACGTGCTCCAAAAGAGCGTCCTACATCTACTTGATTCTCTTCAGAGCCTCCATAGAATTTATAACTGTTTCCCCTGTATAGAACGTCATCAAATTTATAGTCCATAAGGTAAAGCAGGTCAATATATTTTACGTCTGTGAAATAATTTTTGACTGTATAGTCGGTTCCTGATTTAATATGCTTCAATTCAAAATGATAACCGACTTTTGTTTTTAATTCGTACCCTAAAAATGCAACACGAGAAAGTGCTGCTAAATAGCCATCTGCTTCGTTTATATTTGCTCCACCACCATGTTTTATTCTAAACGGTATTGGATCAATAGTATCGAACTCAAAGTCATCTCCCTCATCAGGTCTAGTAAACCTTCTTGAAACGATAACTCCACCTCTTATAGCAGAAGATTGCACATATGTAACAGGGTGATCAAACGTTGAAGCTAGATAACTTTCAGTTGTTTGAGTTGAACCTAAATAATCCAACTTGTAGACATGTGTTTTGTTTATTTTTTTTGTCTCTGTTGAAAGCACATAAGAGGCTCCGATTTCAATAGAATAAAAGTTTTCACCTCCGTTAGGAAGAGCCAACTCTGTATTTTTTGCAGTTATATCAATTCCATCGTCATAATATCCATAGTCAAGTTCAATTAGATTATAAAAAGATTTGTTAACTGTAGTGTTAAAATTAACTTTCTCAAATTGATAATCTGCCCCTATTTCAACACCCATTGACAATGGGCTAATCCCTTGGAAAGTTGACATAATTCGAGCGTTTAGATTTGAGAAGTTAGGCTCATCGTCTATAAGCTGTAAATCTATCAATTTCTCTAATTTTTCACTGATATAAACTTGCTTTGCTACCGCTTCAAGCGAGTCTTTTTCAGACAAATTGTCCACACTATTCTCAGGATCAACATTGTCACTAGTCGATGTAACTTGTGCAAAAGAAATCGATGCAGAAATGAAGAAAAACAAAAAATAGTTCATAGCCCTACTCCTTTAAATCATTATTGTTCTCACAAAACAAATGTAGTTTTCATACTACTTTTTTGTATAAATTTTCGTTAAAAAAGTGACTATAAGGCCACCCCCATATGTCGAGATTTACAAATTGGGCCTTTGTACTTATGTCCCGTGACACATTGAAAATCTTTAATTTCTTCATTGAGCTATACTGCCTTGACTTGCGCGTCCCAACGTGTTGTACAGAAAGACCGTAACCGTCCGAGCAACTGCATGTTGATTTATTTATAACTAGCAGTCATTTTTTTAAGAAAATTTCATGGCATATACATCGGGCAAAAGAGTCTGCATATCTTGATCTTCGTAGTCACCAAGATAGTAGATCACTTGAGTTAGATACTGCGCAGGATCTACTTTGTGAAGTTTGCATGTCTCTATTAAAGAGTAAAAGCCAGCAGTCCAGCTTGCCGCATCTTCACTACCTGCAAATAACCAGTTTTTACGACCAAGGGCTACTGGGCGAATAGAGCGCTCTACGATGTTGTTATCGATCTCTAATTCGGCATCATTACAATAAACACTTAATTCATGAAAT
>JBNKYI010000339.1:0-3262 GCA_050300815.1 Fibrobacterales bacterium | reverse complement strand
ATAGTGTCCAACAAATCGCCTAGCATTTCATCTTGAGTTTTGATCACCTTCAGATTAGAGCGATAATTGCCCGATGAGTTGATCATTTCTCCGACCTCTTCCGCGATATCTGTATTAGACAATCCCATAGGGTCGTTATTAGGAACTTTGCTAACGTGACTGACGCGAGTGCCGTCGGGCGAAGTCTCGCTTTGGTGAACTCGACTTTGAGAAAAGCCCTTGGTATTGACATTGGCGACATCGTGCCCTGTTTGATTCAAGCGAAACTGCGATGCGTTCAATCCAGAGAGTGCACTGTTTAGGTTAATCATCTCTTAGAAATACACTTTTTTTATGGTTAATTTCAAGATCTTTTTTCAACCTGTGACATTAGTTCCGCTTTTTCAATCAAAGTCTTCATTTCTCGAACGGCTTCTTTCATACCGACCATTACGGCGCGGCTGATGATCGAATGGCCAATGTTGAGTTCGCGAATATTGGGAATTGAAGCAATGTATTGCACGTTTTGGTAGTTTAAGCCGTGACCTGCATTAACACCTAGGCCATATTTGGTGGCCAAGTTAACGTGATCTTGAATTAAACTGAGCTCTTTTTCAAATTCATCTTGCTCTGCCATTTCAAAGGCCGATGAAAACTTGCCCGTGTGTATTTCAATAAAGTCAGCACCGATTTTTTTGGCGGCCTTAATTTGGCGAGTGTCAGGCTCAATGAAAACGCTTACGGCAATATCGTGATTTCTAAGGGTTTGTATCACTTTTGCGATAGAATCCATCTGTGTGGCAACGTTAAGTCCGCCTTCGGTGGTTATTTCTTGGCGATTTTCGGGAACCAACGTGACCATGTCGGGCAGAACTGAAATGGCAAATTGAGTCATCTCTGAAGTGGGGGCCATTTCGAGGTTAAGATGGGTATTAACGGTTTGCCGCAGCACGCGAACGTCGCGTTCTTGAATGTGTCGTCGATCTTCGCGAAGATGCACGGTGATTCCATCGGCCCCTGAGAGCTCGGCGAGCACAGCTGCTGAGACGGGATCGGGTTCTCTAATTTTACGCGCTTCGCGAATTGTCGCGATGTGATCGATATTTACACCTAAAGTTTTTTTCATGGAGTATTCTCCGTTTGTGCGAGTTCACTAAAAAGGACCAATTCTAGACCAGTGTCTCCCCATTTGTCTATTCGATCCTGAATCATATGGACAGAGGAGGTGTCAGCGTTTAAAAGTAAAATATTCCTACCGTTCTTTTTGGCATTTCTCACCGATCGTTCAATCAGATCGAGACTATTCCATTTTTTAGAGGGGGCTTGGGTGATTGGGCATTCAATACCAACTTGATGACACCAAGCCCTACGTTCAGAGCGACCCTCAAGATGTAAATCGAGGTAGCTCATTTTCTTGTCGGCGAGAATTTCAAAAAGATCAATCATAAGACTGGGATGTTGAACTGCCCGACCTCCCATGTAGGGAGCGATTGCTTTAGCATCGGGAAGTCTCTTAATCGCATTAACTATTCGTTGGCGTATTTGATCTTTATTGTGATTGATTAGAAGGGATTGAGCTCCAGAATTGACATAAGGAAATTTTTGGGGTTCCATAGGCATGTGAATGAGTACTTCTTTATTGGTCAATTGTTTTAAGTTGTATTCGGCACCATCTTCAAGTCGAAATGGATTGATCAGAAGAGTATAGGGAAAGCGAACGCGTTGGAGTTCGTTGAGAAGAGAGATGTCTAGAATCGTATCAATTTGAAATACAACCGCAATTTGAGAAAATAATTGGTGAGCCTTGGCGTCTTGCAGAAAACGCAATTTTCCTGTCCACTGCGAACTGCAGGTGAAATCAACTTCGAGAACGCTGTGGGCTTTCACCTCGCGCCCGTCATCAATAGGGCAGTTGAGACTGTCGAGTATTTCTTGGGCTCTTTGCAGGTAAGTATATAGCGGAAGCCCTTGGCCAAATTGAAAGCTAGAATAATCGTCTTGTTTAAAAACTTTTAAAGGAGCGACTTTTTTCTCTAGCAGTGCCAATAGTTCATTCTCTTCAATGACTGGGCGATCAAGTTCAATTTGTTTTTGGTCGATTGCGGTTTCGGAATTTTTTGCGGTGAGCGGAAATTGAGGAAGAGGCAGGTTGAGATTCCAATGCATCTGAGTGGGAATAAAATGCCCGAAGAGCCAGATAAAACCAACCCACAGACTGCATATAAAAGAGGAGCGCAACCAAAACATGTGGCAAAATATAGATTTGGGCACTGATATCGGAGGTTCTTTTGATTGTTGGAGGAATAATAGGTCCTACAGCGAGTGGGAAAAGTGATTTAGCGATTGATTTAGCTCAGTCGTTGGGTGCCGAAATTATCAATGCCGATTCGCGACAAATATTTAAAAACTTTATTGTGGGGACGGCTCAACCCACAGTCAAAGAACAAAAAGGCGTCAGGCATCATCTATTGAATTTTGCTGAGCCTGACGAAGAGTTTTCTGCGGGTGCCTTTCAAAAGGCTGTTCACAGAATACTTGAAGCGCACCCAGAAAAAAAATTCTTGATTGTTGGAGGCACGGGGTTTTATTTCAAAACCTTACTTGAGGGGATGAGTCCTGTGCCCGAAATTGCTTCTGAGATCAGAACTCTTCTTCAGCAAGAGCTCGAGAGAATAGGTGGCTTCGAACTTCATAGACAACTGAGAGAAATTGATACTAAAAGTTTTATGAGGTTAGACTTCAGAGATACTCAAAGGGTTTTAAGGGCGCATGAAGTCTATCGGGCGACAGGGCAGAGTTGGTCATCTTTTGATTTGCTTCCTAAAAAAGGCAAGATTGATTTTCCGTTGCTTGTCATTCATCGAGCGCGGGATGAACTCTATCAAAGAATTAATCAGCGTTGTGAAAAAATGCTTGAGGGAGCATGGCAAGAAGAAGTACGTCGATTATTAGATGCGGGTGTTTCTCCTGAATGTCGAGCGATGAAAAGTTTGGGCTACCCAGAGGTGCTTCAATGGGTGAACGGAAACTCATTATTAGAAGATGTGTGCGGTGAAATATCGCAAAAGACGCGTCGGTATGCAAAACGACAGATCACCTACTATAGGCATCAGTTCGAAGGGGTAAATAAATTGGAAGTTGCTGATCCTAAGTGCAGTGAGGTATTAAAATTTTTGAAGTGATGAAGTATGAATTTCATTCACGGTGTTTATGAAAATTGAAAACTGGCCTCAGAGACACCTCAGAGACACCTCAGAGGTGCCTCTGAGGTGTACAATTTTTG
>JBNKYI010000338.1:0-3270 GCA_050300815.1 Fibrobacterales bacterium | reverse complement strand
CCTAGGGTCTTTTCTTTCTGGACAATGGTTAAAGCGCTTGTCAAATCCTGTGAGAGCTTATGGCGTCGTTGAGTTTTTTATTGGCATTTTGGCCCTGTGTTTTCATCCCTTATACGTGGGAATTACAGAGTTTTATTATTCATCTCCTTTTTTGAACGCTTATAACTCTGCCCTCAACGAATGGATGAAAATTGCTTTATCCTTAATGATGACCATGCCGAGCGCAATTTTATTGGGAATGACCTTTCCCTTGATGGCGGCGGGACTGACCCGCTGTTATAAGGATTCGGGAGAACGAGCAATACCGGGGCTTTATTATTTTAATGCCGGTGGGGCGGCTTTAGGAGTGTTGCTCGCTAGTTTTTGGTGGGTGCCGTCTTATGGTATTGACGGCTCACTTTGGCGCGCGGGTTGTCTCAATCTTCTCATTGGTTTGAGTTGTTGGTGGTTCTCTCGAGGAAAAAATTTCACTAGACCCCACCGTTCTCTTAATCGTAAATCGTGGACCCGTGCAAAAATTTGGCTGGGATTTGCTTTTTTTACAGGCTTTTCAAGTTTCATCTATGAGGTGGTGTGGATTCGCATGCTCAGCTTGATGCTGGGCTCTTCGAGTCATTCTTTTGATTTAATGATTTCGGCTTTTATACTAGGGCTCGCCCTAGGGGCTTGGAGGGTGAGATCTCAAATGGTGAGTGATGGAGAATTGAGCAATCAAGAAAAGACAGAAAATTTTGACCATTTGTTGGCCCATGCCCAATTGAAAATGGGTGTTGCGGCCCTTTCCTCTCTATTTTTATGGCCTGTATTCTTTCGGGTAATGAATCACTTTAATCTCGTTTTTCAAGACAGCGCAGAAGCTTACCCTTGGTGGAATCTTTTTCGCTATACACTGTGTATTCTTTGGATGGTTCCCACCAGTTATTATGCAGGCAAGACGCTTCCTTTGCTCACGTGTAGATTACAAGCTACAGGTCATTCAGAAAAATCGATAGGCTGGATTTATGGGTCGAATACTTTGGGGGCAATTTCGGGAGCAGCCTTGGCGGGTCTTTATCTGATGCCCTTAGTGGGCTTAAAAGGCGCCTTGTGGAGCGGAGCTTTGACCGATTTGATCGCCGGCTGGATGATTTGGTTTCTTTTTGTTAAAGGCCGTTCGTTTAGACCTTATATGGCTGTTGCCGCATTGATTCCCTTAGTGGCCTTATTGGCGCCGATGAATGAACAAATTCTCACGGCGGGAATGTTTAGGGGGCACAAGCCTTTATCCCGTCATGAAAATCAAAAAGTGATTCACGGCCGTACGGCTACGATCAGTTTTCACGAAAGCGCCGTTCACTTTTACATTAAAACCAACGGAAAACCCGATGCTTCGGTCAGTAAGAACCAGCAAGGTTTGATTGAAAGCGATCAATTGACCCAGGCGGCAACTGCACTTTATTCGGCGATGAGCTTTGATTCGCCCTATCGTTCGGCGGTCGTTGGCTTTGGCTCGGGAATGACGGTGCATTATTTGTTGGGAGATCCCCTACTGCAACAAATGGATATGATAGAAATTGAACCGGCAATGGTAGAGCTTGCTGAGGGCTTTCGACCGGTAAATGAAAATGCTTTTATTGATCCTCGGGTGCGATTTATTTATAACGACGCCCGCACCTTTTTTCATAGTGAGCGTAATGTTTATGATCTGATTTTGTCGGTGCCTTCTAATCCCTGGGTCAGTGGGGTGTCGAGTCTATTTACCCAAGAATTCTATCGTCACATTAAGCCCTTTCTAAGTGATCGAGGGTATGTAGTACAATGGATTCAGCAATATGAATTTCGCTCAGATATTTTATTGAATATCCTCAATACATTGGGAAGTGTCTTTGAATGTGTTCGTTATTTTCAAGTTCCCGGAGAAAGCGATTTACTTTTGATGGCAGGAAAAACCTGTGCAGAACCTAAAGGAGAAAGGTTGCGAAAAGAAATTGCATCTTTGGGGCAGCCCGATACGCTGTTTTCAATGGGGCAATATTTGAGCTCAGATCGATTTTTGCATTCTTTTTTAAAAACCTTTGGCGTGAATTCTGACTTTGATCCCCTCGTTGATGTCAAGGCCGAGAAGGCGCGTTTTACCAAATCGTATGCGGGATTTTTTGAGGGATTTTATCGGGGTATCCTCTCTTTGAGAGAGCTAGACTCTGCAGAACAGCAAAGAGATGTGCGGCCTCGCGTAGAAAATGATGACTACGATTCGACGTTTTTTGCAAATTTGCTAGCAGATCGCACGCGTGAGACAGAAGAGGATTACGAGAAAATTTTAAAGCAGTGGCGTTGGCACTTAGCAAAAAGTTCTTTAAAAGATTCGAGTTTAGCTAAAGATTCATTGCATCTAAAGACTTTGCATAGGGTCGAAAGTTGGGGCGATCGCGCTTATATCGCTGAGGTGAAATTTAGAGATGCTTTATTGATGAGAGATTTTGCGGCGGCGAACCAGTGGGGAGAAGTCTTAATTTCTGAGTACTACCCCCATACCTTAGAAAAAGAGGTGTTGCGAGCGCTTTGCGTGACCTTTTATCGAGAAGGCAATTCTCGTGCTTTGGGTAAAGTGATTGACGAGGGCTTGGCCCTTGATCAAACGGTCGATCCTTGGGAAATTGAATATTTGAGGTTTCGCAGAGATCAGCAGAGGGGTTTATAGATTTCTAAACTGACCTCTGAGGTCACTCTGAGGTCACTCTGAGGTGTCTCTGAGGTGTATAATTCTTTAAATTTCACTGCTAATCTAGATGTTGACGCGTCGGCGCCAAAGAAAAGAGTGAATTTTCATTCACGGTGTTTATGAAAATTGGAGCCAGTGCAGTCTACGTTCTTAGTTAGGGCTGAGATTAAATCGGGCAGTCGCGAAATATCTGGTGTTGTCTCTCTGTAGGGCTCAAGAAAGTTCTTTAAGGTCGCTGCGTATTAAGGGCAGTTTGCTAAATTTGGTACTGAGTTCGAAAAATCATTTTTCTCTTAGGAGACACCGTGGCAGCCAAAATCATTTCAGGATCTGAAATCCGTCAAGAAATACTATCTGAAATTAAAAGTGAAGTTGAAGCGATCCAAAAGAGTCACGGTAAGGCACCCGGTTTGGTGACCATTTTGGTGGGCGAAAATCCTGCATCAATTTCTTATGTGACTTCAAAAATTAAAACCGCCATCGAGCTTGGCTTTAAAGAAGTACAAGACAATCAAGACGCTACAATTTCAGAGGCCGATCTTTTGGCCTTGATCGAAAAGTATAATAAG
>JBNKYI010000337.1:0-3280 GCA_050300815.1 Fibrobacterales bacterium | reverse complement strand
GCGTCGAGTCGATATGCACGTGGGTGTCGATGAAGCCGGGTAGTGCATATCGTCCGCCGCCCTCGAACGTTTTGGCAGCGGTCAGGCCATCCGCCTCAATCGTGACTACCCGCCCCGCTTTGATGCCAATGGCCCCGGTTTCGACCGTGCGCCATTGGAATTACCCCGAGCGCCCCTTTCAGTCGGTGTGGGAATTTACCCCCGTCGATGGCTGGCAAATCTTTGCCGATGCCCTCGGTCGCTTTGAGCTGGGTATGCAAACCCCCGCCAACCTCACCCACGGGGTGGGGCTCTTGGCCGCGCCCACTGCGGGCCGCGAAAACACCTTTCCTTGGCAGGTTTTAAAAAATGCCTCAACGTTGTTTGGCGATATCGCCGCATTGGGTCAAGGCCTTGAAGCCTATTTGGCCCTTAGCCCTCTAACGACAGGTCTGGGCTTAGATATCGACGCAGACTTGCGCTTTAATCACGAAGGCATTAAAGAATTGTCGGCCAAAACCCATGCGGTATTGCGCAATGGCAACCTTTACACTCACAGTGGGGTTTGGGTGCGTCATACGGGTGAAGATTATACCGTGCAGTTGGGCACCGACGAAGAGCCCCTAACCGGAGCGGTGATTTCAGATTTGCTTTATGCAGGCAGTCACCCTTATTATCCTATTGAAGGGCTGCGTCTCGCGTTAAACAGCGAGTGGTATTTGCTTGACGCCACGGGGAACTATCAACTCAAAGACGTGGCTCTTGAGGCATTTAACACAGAAAAAGAGAAGTTAGACGACCCCGAGCAAAAGGTCGAAAGTTTTAGTGTTCCTTTGATCTTGGGGGTTTCAAACAGCCGTTTGAATCTCAACGATTTGCCGGGTTTAAGTGGATTTCCTGTCGATGCAAAATTTTACTTTCTCGGTGTGGCGGGTTCGGGCTTTACTGTGGCCCAAGATCGCGGTCAGGTCTTGCTCTCTTTTGACGACCCCGTGGTGCAACTCTTTCCGACCCAAGGTTTTGTCACCACCGATCAAAATGCCCTTGCGGGTGTTGTCAACGGTTTACCAGCCGCCCCAGCGGGTAGTGCCGACGCGGTGAATGACGCTCTAACCAAAAACCTCGGTGCGATTCAACGGGTGATGAATAAGGTGGGTATGCAAGGGTTGCCTTTTGTGCACCATGCCGAGCGACTTTCGCTTTATAGCGATGGCAAGGCCCATTCGTTGGCGAGCCGTTTTAAACTCGAATCGGGCAAGCTGAGTATTCCGGGGGCCGATGCCATCGGCAGTCTCAGACTCAATGAAATGCTGCTCGACTATCAAAGCGAGACTCAGTCGTTTAGATTGCTCACCAACCCGACCCTTACTCTGGGAAGTGCCTTTCAGTATTTTGGCTTTGGCGATCAAAAAATTCAGGTCGACGAGCTCGAACTGCTCTTGGGCATCGGGGGCTTTACGGGCCCTTCTGATCAGGGCAATGCCGCACTGATCGGGCAGATGGCCTGGGCCTATGTCTATCCCAAAATTGAAACCCTCAGTAGCGATCTTAAAAGAACCTGTTTGACAGGGGCGACCATTGGCCTAAATTCGAGTTCAAGCTCGACATGGACTCTCGAGACCGTCGAAACCTATGCGCCCATGCTCGATTACAGTGAGCGCTTAAACATTCTTTCGCACTGCAAAACCACTCTCGCCGGCGCCATTAGTTTGCTAGGGGGGGCTCAACCCGACACCCAAATCAAAGATCAAGTCACAGATATTATCAGCAATATTCAGTCATTCGAAAACCGATCTAAAAGACCCGCCCTTTTTCAACCGCTGAGTCTTAAGGCGCACACTCAGGGCGCCCGCGTCATACCCATTCGTTTAGGAGATATTTTTGGCAAAGACGCTGAGGGATTTTCGAAGGATCAAAGCTTGGCCGAGGTGCGCCTGGCCGATCGCTCGGCCGAGCTCAACTTTAAATGGGACCCCACCAAGGACGATCACTGGGAGCTCGATCTTACCCATGTCTCTCTTTATCTGACCGAGGCCTTTCCGATTAAGGTGTTAAAAAATGTCGACTTTGCCCTTGATCAGCTTATGCTCAGCTACACTTCAAGCGGGGGTTATACACTCGAAAAACTCGACGCCAACGTCAGCAAATACTTTGACCGTTTGATGCTTTTTGAAAACGATGGCAAGGGCTTTGGTTTTGAAAAGGTAGACGTCAAGCTGGCGAGCGGAAAGGTCACAGATCTCTTTAGTCAGGCAGGGCTCACCAATCTCTATGGTTGCTCAGACGAAGCCACCTGCCCTGCTAAAAAAATGATTTATCTCACCGTGACGCCCCGAGGGAGCGATACGAAAGTTGTGGTTTGGGACAACAGTTACGGGATTGATGATCTTGCCTATTGTGACATCTCCAGTTATTTAAAGAGCAGTAGTAGCATCTTTATCGGCTTTAACGGGGCCTTGATGGCCAGCCTCTGCGTTGCCTACGACAAAGAAATTTCGGTTTATGGCGATAAGAGCCAGCCGGGCGATGCCCTGTCGATTACTGGCGAACCCAGTTTGAGCGGAGGCACTGCGCACTCTAATTTAAAACACGGCCCCGTTTATTTAGGTTTGCAGGCCGCCGTCGGCCCCGCCAATTTTCTTAAGCTTACCATGAATGGCACCCTGCTGGCCAGCGATAAAAGCACAAATACCTTTCTTAAGCATTTGGCCAAACACGCCGATGGCTATGCCACTACCCTGACGGTGGGGGGCGAGGTCATCGTCGATAAAAGCGGTGTCTTTGTCGAATACTTTAGCGCAGGGACAACTTTTGGAGAGTACCCCAAAGGGCATGACTTTGCTTATCCCGCAGAATCAAATTATACCCCAGGTGACCCTGCTAAGGGGGGCATCGCCGCCACCGATCAAAGCCAAGTGGTGGGGGGCTTTTTGGGCCCCAAACCCATTGATCTAGGGCCCTTTGCTCTCATTGACTTGGGCTTTCGCATGCGTTATGTTCGTCTAAAAGAGGGTTCGTCCAATGTGGCTTGTACGGCAGAAGAAGAAGAAATTAAGTCGTATAGAAGCCCGTACTCGTTGCACAACTCCGACGACCTTTACTTTTGCGCCCAGATCAATTCGACCATTAACTTTACCGCCTTTGAAAACTGCGATGAGATCAGCGCACACCCCGAGATCGCCGCAAGCATGAACGACCTCACTGCACGCTATGTCAGCCTGCGCTATCAGTCGAAGCATGACGAAGATGCGCTGCAAGCCTTCAAACATGCGGTCGCTGCATTCAAGCTATAATCCGCGCC
>JBNKYI010000336.1:0-3280 GCA_050300815.1 Fibrobacterales bacterium | reverse complement strand
TTCCTTTGTAGGGCCCATTCCTATTGATCTTGAAGCCGATTCGATGCATTGCTATTTCAGCAAAATTTGCCTGATTCAAATCACCATTCATCAACAAGATTACATCGTCGATCCCTTAGTGATTAATGATATCGGCCCCTTGCTTGAGGCTTTGCGAGGAAGGGATCTCATCATTCACGGTTCAGATTACGATCTGCGCATGATGCGCGACAACTGGGGATTTGCTCCTGCTTCGGTCTTTGACACCATGCTGGCCGCCCGTTATCTAGGAGAGTTGCAGTTTGGGCTCGCTTCAGTGATTCACCACCGCTTTGGGGTTGAACTCGATAAAAGCAGCCAAAAGGCAGACTGGTCTAAACGCCCTCTCAGCCGAGAAATGCTCGACTATGCCGCCTTAGACACTCATTTTCTTCTCGAACTTTACCACCTTCAAAAAGAAGAGCTTCTCTCTAAAAGTAGACTGCATTGGCTCGAAGAGCATTGCGAGCATCTGCTTGAGCAAATCTCTACTGAGGTCCCCAATGAAGACCCCGAACGCTGGCGCGTTAAGGGCAGCAGTTTACTCAATCGCAAGCAACTCGCTCTGCTTAAGGCTCTTTGGCAATGGCGCGAAAATAGAGCTCAAGAAAAAGACATTCCCCCCTTTAAGGTTTTGCCCAGTGAAAAAATGATTTCACTCGCCCGGCATCTCAGCCAAAATCCCATTGAGCCCAGTCACCTTGGCAAAATGCCTAAAAATTTGGGCAGTTCTACGGTCACTGAAATTTGCACCCGTTTGCAGGCGGCTTTTGACGACGTCGAAAATTATCCCCTAAAGCTCAAGCATCGCCCACTTAAGGTTCCCAGCCCCCACCCGCTTTTGATGGAAAAATTGAGAGTTTTTAGAGAAAAAAAAGGGCGAGAATTTCAAATTGACGAACATCTTTTAGCCAATCGAGCCCAGCTCGTTTTTCTCGCCTTAAATCAACCCTCATCCTACGAAGAGGTTCGCGAGGCTCCCCTAATGAAATGGCAATGGGAGCTCTGGAAAGACGAAGTGGCTCAGCTTACCGCAAAATAAACTTTTTTGTTAAATTTGTGGCCTCAAAACAGAGGTACACTATGTTGCAAAACATCGGGCTTCCCGGCCTAATTCTCATTCTCGTGCTCGTCGTATTTCTCTTCGGTTCGAAAAAATTGCCCGAATTGAGTGAGGCGGTCGCCAAATCAGTAAAGAAATTCAAAGACGTGCAAAAAGAAGTCGAAGACGAGTCTAAAAAAATTTCGGATAACGAAAACAAGGAATCTTCGGACAAAGGAAACAGCTAATTCGTAACCTTTCTGGAGAAATGAATTTTTGGGAGCATTTTAACGAGCTCCGCAAAAGAATGGTTTGGGTGGTTATCGCTCTTGTTCTAACCACCCTCCTCTCCTTTGTTTTCATTAAAGAAATTTGGCATCTTCTGATGATTCCCCTGCCCAAGGGAAAGTCTCTGACCTTGATCAACGTCGCCCCTATGGAATCATTGATGATTGATTTAAAGGTCGCTCTGTTTGCCGGAATCACATTGGCTTTTCCTTTTATCGTCTGGCAAACTTATCGCTTTCTCGCGCCGGGTCTTTATCGAAACGAAAGACGTCTCATTTGGCCCGTCGTGCTCAGCGCCACCTTCTTTTTTGCCGGAGGTGTCAGTTTTTGCTTTTGGATTGTGCTGCCCCTCTCTTTTGATTTCTTAAGCAGTTACTCGAACGGTATCGCCGATCAAACTTGGACTCAAGCAAACTTCGTAGGGTTTGTAATTCGTTTAATTCTCGCCTTTGGCTCTATGTTTCAACTGCCTGTCGTCTGTTACTTTCTCGCCCGCCTGGGTTTGCTCACTCAAGGTTTTCTCATCGGGCAATTTCGGATCGCCATCGTCGTCATTTTCATCTTGGCCGCAATTTTGACCCCTCCTGATATAATCTCTCAATGTTTATTGGCTTTGCCTTTGTTGCTTTTGTATGGCCTCAGTATTCTCGTTGTAGGAGCCGTCGAAAAGAAACAAACCCAACTCAACCAAAGTGAGGACGAAGTTGCTTAACGGTTTGGGATTAGATGAAATGTTTTTAATCGGCGTGCTGGGCGTTTTATTTATTCAGCCCAAACAGTTGGCCAAGCTTTTGCATTGGTTTAGAACCACTCGTGGAAAATTGGCCAACATGCGCTATGATTTTGAAGATAAAATGGAAAAAGTATTGCGAGAATCTGTCGACCCCGATTCGACCCCGCAACTCAAGCCGCTCCACACCCCCACAGCGACGACTACCGAAGAAATATCTGTAGAAGAAGCTGCTTCTACAGATATTGCAGATCGAGAACAAGCGCGCAAAACGCGTATGCTCAGTCGCCATCGCCTTTCGCAGCGAGACGAAGAAGAAAACCGCGAAGAGAGCGAAAAAATTTGCACGCGCATATTAGAAGAGCTTCTTTGGCAAGAAGCCGATAAAGTCGCCCTTTATTCGCCCCTCAAAAATGAACCCGACATCACCCCTTTGCTCTCTGCCGCATTAAAGTCGGGAAAAAAGCTCTACCTGCCACTGATTAATTCAGAAACTCAAAGCATTCATTTGGCGCGAGTCAAAAACTTAGATGAAGATCTCATCATCGGCACCTATGGGATAAAAGAACCCGCCGAACACTGTCGTCAGACTTTAGATCCCGAAGATATTAAGCTATTATTGGTGCCCGGAATTGCCTTTGGAGAATCGGGCCAGCGCTTAGGTCACGGGCAGGGATGGTACGATCAATTGCTCAGTCGATATCCCCATGCCGAAAAGTGCGGAGTCGCTTGGGAATCCCAGATTTTTAACCGAGAACAGGTCCCTCAACACGAAAGGGACGTGCCTCTGCAAAGAATTTTTACACCGGAACGAATGATTAAAAGCGGAAAAAAAACATGAAAGCAATCTTAGCCTTGGAAAATGGAACCTGCTTCACCGGAAAAGCCTTTGGCTATCAAGGAGAATGCGGTGGAGAAGTGGTCTTTAACACCTCAATGAGCGGCTATCAGGAAATCCTTTCCGATCCGAGTTACAACGGCCAGATCGTGACCATGACCTACCCCGAAATTGGAAATTACGGCATCGCTCCTGAAGATCATGAATCAAACAAAACACACATTGCGGGATTCATCGTTAAAAATCTCTGTGAATTTCCTTCAAACTTTCGCGGCGAACAAGTGAAACTGTCTGATTATTTAGCCGATCAAAAAGTTCCGGGGATTCAAGGAATTGATACCCGCAAGCTAGTGCGTATATTGAG
>JBNKYI010000335.1:0-3293 GCA_050300815.1 Fibrobacterales bacterium | reverse complement strand
TTGATTAGGTCGTGATCATTTAGATCTCCGCGAAAAACGTCGACGCCATCGAGTCTTTGCAATTCGGGAATTTTATCGGGGTCTCTTACAAGAGCGAGAAGCTCATGCCCTTCTTCGGCCAATTTGGCGGTAACATGAGAACCGATAAAGCCTGACGAACCTGTGATAAATATTTTCATTTCATTGCCAAAATAGAATGCTCACGATGTGAAAATAAGTTTAACAACCTCGATGAGGAGAAGAAATTTGAACTTTCTCTAAAACTCAACGAGGTCGCTTTAAATTAATCCCAGTCTAGAGATCCAACAGAGTACTCTTTGACGGTACCCTCAAAGAAGTTGACTTCTACCATCGAACCTTGGGTGAACTCGTCAATCCAAGGAAAGGGGTTCTTAGATCCCCATTCTTTGGGAAGACCAATGGATTGCAGACGGATGTCTCCAACAAATTGAAGGTATTCTTTAAGATTTTGAGGTGTTAAACCGAGAATGCCATCTTGAATGCAAGAGAGCCCCCAAGCCAGCTCGTGCTCAACGGCACCAATGACATTTTGACGAATGCGCGCCTGAAACTCAGGAGTCCATAATTCAGGTTGCTCTTCTTTGATGGCGTTTACGATGCGAATAAAAACCTGAAGGTGCATGTCTTCATCGCGGTTGATGAATTGAATCATCTCGGCAGAGCCAGGCATTTTGTTATTGCGCTTAAGCACATAAAAAGTCAAAAAGGCAGAATAAAAATAAATGCCTTCAAGAATAACATTGCCGACGCAAGCTTCGAGATAAAGTTGATCGTTTTCAAATGTTCCCGTTTTAAAGTTAGGGTCTGAAATTTTCCCCACAGCCTTCAATACATATTGGTTTTTTTTGTAAAGCTCCATGTCTTTGCGATAAAGGCCGTAAACTTCTTCGGGATCAAGCCCCAAGGCCTCAATCATCGTGGCATAAGAATGAACGTGCAATGCTTCTTCAAAGGCTTGGCGAACCATCGCCAGTGAAACTTCAGGAGAGGTGATTTGCCGCATCATGTTATTCACCAAGTTATTGGTTTGAATGCCGTCTAGGTTTGAAACGAAAGCGAGAGAGCGGCGATAAACGCGGCGCTCAGTTTCGGTGAGGGCACCTTTGTCGTTCCACATTTCGATATCGGTGCCCATGGGAACTTCTTGAGGAACCCAAGTGTTTTTCAGCATTGTTCTGAAAATTTCATCGGCCCATGGGTGTTTCAAAGGGTGAACTTGCATCAATCCATCATCGGGGCCATTAATCACTCGGCGGTTGTTGATGATGTCGATGTTGCGTTGCTTGCCGCTTTGCATTTTATCCATCGCCGTATTATGAGGTTGTTGATCTGTAGGTGTTTCGGTATCAAATTCTAAGCTCATCATGTCTCCTTTATTGACAGGCTTCGCAGTCGGGGTCATCGATGCTGCAAACTTTAAGTTCAGTGTGTGTGGGTTCGGGGGCTTTGGTTTGTGGAGCCTGAACTGACGCAGGAGTTGGTTTTGATTCTTGAGCGTCGAGCCCTGTCATTTTTGTGACTTGAGATGCGGCGAGGGTACGCAAGTAATAAGTTGTTTTGAGCCCCATCTCCCAAGCGCTGGTATAGGTCTCGGCGAGAACGCGCCCCGATGTTGTTTTTAAGAAGATGTTAGTCGATGCAGATTGGTCGATCCATTTAGAACGGCGAGCTGCGGCTTTGAGAATCCATTGAGGTTCAATTTCAAAGGTTTCTTTGAAACGATGGCGAATTTCAAGAGGAATTTCTTCAATGTTGAGCACCGAGCCATTATTGATTTTGATTTTTGTAATGATATCGGTGTTCCACAGGCCCTTTTGAAAGAGGGCATCGACGAGAAAACGATTGAGCACGAGAAAATTCCCCGAAAGGTTTTCTTTCATGTAAATGTTCTTGTAGGTGGGCTCGACGCAAGGTACGGTTCCTGCAATGTTTGAAATGGTAGCAGTGGGAGCAATGGCCATACAGTTTGAATTGCGCATTCCATATTGCTTGATTGCGTCGCGAACAACGCTCCAATCGTAATGAGAATTGCGCGGAACTTTAATGGCGCGTCCTCTTTCTTTTTCGAGAAGGTCGAGAGTGTCGAGGGGAAGCAAGCCACGGTCCCATTTTGATCCAGGGTAGCTTTGATAAGCGCCGCGCTCTTTGGCGAGCTCGGTAGAGGCTAAGATGGCCGAGTGAGAAATGAGCTCCATTGAGCGATCGGCAAAATCGAGGTTTTCTTCAGAGTCAAAATCGATTTCGAGTTGATACAAGGCATCTTGATAACCCATTACGCCTAGACCTACGGGGCGATGGCGCAGATTCGAATTTTTGGCTTCTTCGATGGGATAGAAATTGTTATCTACGACGTTATCGAGCATGCGCATAGTGATAGAGACCGTTTTGCGCAGGCGCTCTTCGTCGAGTTGCTTGTCTTTGATCATTCTCGACATGTTAATAGAAGCCAAGTTACAAACGGCGGTTTCTTCTTTAGATGTATTTAATGTGATTTCGGTGCACAGGTTTGAGTTGCGCACGACACCGACGTGATCTTGAGGGGAACGCACGTTGATGGCGTCTTTGTAGGTAACCCAAGGATGCCCGGTTTCGTAGAGCATGGTGAGCATTTTTTTCCAGAGTTCGAGCGCATCAACGGTTTTGGCACCCGGTAAATCTTGACTTTCGTAAAGTTCGTAGATTTCTTCGAATTTTTTACCGTAAGCATCGATGAGATTGGGCACGGTATCAGGAGAAAAAAGAGTCCATTTGCCGCGGCTCTCGACGCGCTTCATAAAAAGATCTGAAACGAAAACCGCTGTGTGTATATCGTGAGCGCGGCGGCGTTCGTCACCTGTATTTTTCTTGAGTTCGAGAAATTCTTCGACGTCGAGGTGCCATACTTCGAGGTAGGCGGCCATTGCGCCTTTGCGCTTTCCACCTTGATTCACTGCGAGGGCGATGTCATTGTAGATTTTAATGAAGGGAATGATCCCTTGCGAACGGCCGTTGGTGCCGCGAATAAACGCATTTTTGGCGCGCACAGAAGTCCAGTTGGTGCCAATCCCCCCAGCCCATTTTGAGAGCTGAGCGTTGTCGGAATAATTTTTAAAGATTCCTTCCATAGAATCTTCTACGGTGTTGAGATAGCAAGAGCTCATCTGTGAATGAGTTGTTCCTGAGTTAAAAAGAGTGGGTGTTGAACTCAACACATTTAACTCAGAGAGTTGATTGTAAAATTCAATGGCCCATTCGGTTTTATTTTCTTCGAGAAGAGCGAGACCCATGGCGAC
>JBNKYI010000334.1:0-3300 GCA_050300815.1 Fibrobacterales bacterium | reverse complement strand
AATATTTAAAGTGCAGTTGAAAATTAAATACCGCTCCCCCTAACCATCCCCAATCGTCAAGAGGCGTCTCTTGGTTGATCACCACTCGAGAACTCCAAAATTCTTTTATCATAAACAAATGACGACCCACCAGAGATTGACCAAAGTGAAGGCCTACGAAGTAATCATCGCTATTGCCGCTCATATCTAAGCCCCAATTGCTTCGATAGCGTTCGATAGGACTGTAGTAACTCTCGCCTGCTATTTTGTTTGGGGATAACACTTGGTTGGAGTCGTTGCCTGCAAAGGCCAAACTCAGACATCCGATTAAAAGACTAAGCTTTTTCAATTTTAATTCCCTCTTTGTTCACTCGACCTTTAATCGCAGCGGGATTTCCGGCAACCAAAGTAAAAGACTCTACCGAATGGATAACTACGGCTCCCATGGCAACCATTGCATATTCTCCGATGTTTACTCCACATCTAAGGCAGGCACCGCCACCTAAACTCGCCCCCTTGTGCACTCGAGTTTCTATCACCTGAGCTTCTCCCCAATCTCCAAAAGCTCTGGGTATGCGATCATTGGTAAAAACGACCGAAGGGCCCACAAAGACATCATCCTCGAGTGTGACGCCCTGATAAACGCTGACGTTGTTTTGGATTTTAACTCCCGATCCTATTTTTGCTCCGATATCGACATACACATTTTTTCCGATATTGCAATTCTCACCAATCACTGCACCCGCGCGCACATGGCAGTGATGCCAGATTTTTGTGCCTCGACCGATCTGAGCTCCCTCTTCGACAATCGCTGTGGGATGAATAAACACCTCAGTATCTAAATTCATACAAATGTCATTTCCTTTTCAAAAACCCTGTGGCCTTGAGTTTTCTCGGCCTGATGCGCCATCGCAACAGCAAACAACGATCCCCACTCTGAGTCTGACTTCCACTCGTCATTAAAAATCTTTTGAGCAAAAGATTCTAGCTCAACCTTTAGGGGTTCTTCGTTCAAAACCTCAAGAGCTACGGTTTCACCGTACTCAATACCGTGAATTCCAAATTCATCGGCTTTTTGACGACGCAACTTACTCTCATAATAGCGCAATTGCCGTTCAAAAAGATTCGCTTCAAGCATGCCGTTCTCGCCGTAAACCCGAATAAATCGTTGCTTGCGAGGGCTTAACCAATTGACATTAAAAAGCGCCAAGGCCTCTTTTTCACTCGATTCAATCCCCGCCATAAGCGTGAGTCCATCTTCGTGGGTCGGGTGAAACTGTCGCGTTTTTTGACTGAAAATCCAGCGGGGAATTTGCCGGGTGAGCTGATAAAATAAATCAAAGTCGTGCACTCCCAAATCGCCAATCACCCCAAAAGCGCCAGGATTCATCGGGTAGGGCCCCAAACGATGAAATTCCCAGCGAAATAAATTTCCCAATTCGAGCGTTTGCAATTGCTCGGCAAAGGCTCTAAAGGCAGGATTGTATCTCTCGACATGGCCCACCGTCAAAACCACTTGGTTGGCCCGAGCCAGATTGAGCAACTCTTTGCAATCGTCGACGGTTGAAGCGAGCGGCTTTTCAATCAAAAGATGTTTTTTTTGCTGAAGCAGGCGGCGACCCAATTCAAAGTGCGTGGGAATAGGGGTGGCCAACACGGCCGCTTCATAACTCTCTGTGGGCACTTCATCCAACGAAGCGTAGACGGCGGGAAAGTCGGCCAGACGTTCTCGTTGCAGGGTCAAAGAAGGTTCGACGACCCCTGTAAGTTCAAATTCTGGCAATTCCCTGAGCAGGCGAAAATGATTTTTGCCCATGCTTCCGCATCCCAGCAGGATAATTTTGATTTTATTGCGCGCTTTCAACAAGAAACAAATTTAGGAAAATTTCGCGCTCTTTTTCCCAACAGAGTTCACGCTGAGCCTCGAAGAGGTTTTTGCCATACTTATTTTCTTTAAATCCATCTTCTAAAGCCTTCAGAGCCTGCTTCAATCCTTCTGGGCCCTGAGAAATTTTTTCGCCAACTTTGTATTGGTCAACCACCGCTCCCATATCCGGAAAGTCTGAAACCAAAATTGCTAAACCTTGCTGGATGTATTCAAAGATTTTTCCTGGCAACGAGTGACGATAGTTTAAGCTCAAATCTCTAATTTGAATCGCCCCGGCGTCAATTTTCGCAAAATGCCGCAAACTCTCTTCATAGGGCAACCAGCCCGTAAACTCCACAGCGGGATATTTTTCCCGAAGTTCAACAAGGTCTTTTCCTCCGCCAATCACCTTGAGCTTCCAACCTGTGCCTTCTATGCCAGCGCAAAGAGCCTCGACTCCTCTTTCTTTGTCGACTTGGCCGTGATAGAGCAAAGTGGGCTTTTCATTTATTGGGAATTTTTTGGGGGCGATTCCCGCATAAGGCGGAACATTTCGGATGACGTGAAAATTTTTTCCGTAAAGCTGACTTAAATGAAACGCGACTCCGGGGCTGACTGTCGCACAGCGATCGGCAAGGGCAATAGCACGGCGCTCGGTAAAACGCCAAAAGAACTTTTTGAGCCGACTCTGGTTGATATGGGGCTGCTCAGTATAATGTTCCATGCTCATGTAAATGAGTTGGGTCTGTGGGAATTTTTTCTTAAAACGAGCCGCGGGAATCAAACCCGGTGGGTCAAAGGCTTCGATAATGGGGGGATTTAATTGAAAAAGTCTTTTTTGAAAACCCCTCATCAACTTCAAAAAGTCAGCCACCCCACTCGGCATAGTCTCAGCAACTGAAATCCACTCAATGTCTAAATCGGGAGTTTCAAAACCCTGAGCATCGACACAGAGCACTTTGATTTTTGCATAGTGCTTGAGTAGCGCGGTGGCGTGGCGAAGTAGATGAGGGTAGCGCTGAGGCGAAGCCACCGCGACGATGCAGACCCAATTTTTTTGTGAGGAATCAATCAAATCTCCACCTCATCCACCTCTTAGCAAACGGCGCTGTACTAGAGTCTGTAAATCTCGTATCCCCAACTCTAGGAGCTCTTTAGGAAAAGGTCCTCGTTTGGCCTCACCATTTTGGGTAATGATCATTGACTCACGGCTTTCAGACATTGCTCTAACAATTTCAGCAGTGTGAGCCTTAAGATAACTTATGGATTTTATTTGAGAAGAATATTTCATAACGGCCTCTAAGTCTAAAGATAGGCCCAAAACAGGCCAGGTGCAATTAGCTATAAAACATTTGCAAACTGGCCTAATTGATTGGTGCTAAAAGTGACCGCAACCCAGAGCATGATTGTAAACGGGCTTGAAAACGAAGTGTGACTCTTCCTTCTTGTTCAAA
>JBNKYI010000333.1:0-3322 GCA_050300815.1 Fibrobacterales bacterium | reverse complement strand
TAAGGCCACACTCGCCCATTCTTTTTTAAGCGCATTTTTTTCAAGAGAAAAGATGTTGGGATCTATACGCGGACTACTCAGTATGGCCAAGATCTCACCGTTTTGAGGATTAATAACGACAAGTCCGCCTTTTAAAGAATCAGGAAAAGCCTCTTCGGCAACTTTTTGCAGATCAAGATCAATGGTTGTTGTGATATTATAACCGGGAAGAGGTTGAATATAAGGCATCCCCTGCACTCTCCCTAAACGCTTTCCCTTAGCATTCGTCTCTACGTAGCGTATTCCGTGTTTGCCTTTAAAATAATTTTCATATTCTTGCTCGAGACCTTTTTTTCCAATTCGATCTCCAAGTTCATAGTCTTCATATTTTTCGTTCGTCACGTCATTGCGATCAAGTTCTCCTGTATATCCCAATGTATGAGCCAAAGTTGTTTCATAAGGATAAGCTCGACGAGATTCCACCGAAGTTATAATTCCCGGAAATTTCTCAATGTGTTCTTCAATAACAGAAACCAATTCGAGGGGAGCATCCTCGTATATTCTTAATTTCTGATAACGCCTCCAAACCCCTTCTTCAAATCGACGTCTGATGAGGGCGCTATCAAAAACAGGTATTCCCGAACGATCAACCACTTTCATTAACTCGGCCAATAGCATTTCTTTACTTTCGACCTTATCGTAGATTAAATTGATTTGATACGAGGGGCGATTGCGAACTAAAAGATCTCCTGTTCGGTCAAAGATCAATCCGCGTTCAGGCTTCGTAATTTCTTTTACCAGTCGATTAGATTCTGAGTCTGCATAATTTTCTTCAAAGTCGAGAATTTGCAGCTGAAAAAGTCGAACCCCCAATCCCAAAAAAAGTGCAGCAAGAATGAGAACGAGAGTTTGAAATCTCGAATTTCTAACCACCTGTTCTTCTTGGGCCCTCTCGTTAAGACTCATTGGATAAATCCGTCTCCATGACGTAAATAAATGCCGCGCCAATGATCAAGGTATAAACCGTTGCAGGTATGGTCTGGTTCAAAAAGAAATCCGCCATTCCCGACTTATTTGCACCCATTCCTAAACTGTACCAAAAATCGTGAAAAAAGCAGAAGAAACCCAAAAGCAAAATTTTAGAAATACGGTCTAGTTCAATAACATGCTCATTTGCTAAACCGACGATGTATCCGCTGAGTGCACCCGCCAAGCATCCCGCTCCCAAATGATCAAAACTATAGACATCCATAATAAAACCCGACAGAAAGCCCATAGATGCTCCCAAAATCGGGCCAAATTTCAACGCGCAGTATACAATAAAAATCAACCTTAAATCGGGAACATAACCCGCGACTTCAATAAGATTCACCACCGTTGATTGTAATATCATCACGAACAGCAACAAAATAATGTATCTAATCATTACTGCCCCAACTCAATAGCCGCTTCAAACGAAGCGGGTTTCATCAAAACAAAAACTTCTTCGATATAATTAGGATTCTGAAAGGGTTTAATCATGGCTTTAGAAAGAACTTGAACCTCATCTTCACCGATGCTCTCAACGATACCCACCGCCAATCCCTTTGGAAAAACACCCCCCATTCCCGAAGTGATAATCGTATCTCCCATAAAGATCTCTGCATGAGTCGGAAATTTCATAAAGGTGATATGCGCATCATCTGACTCGAGAATACCAATCGTTCTGCTGCGATTTTCCATAACAGACACCTTAGAAGAGGGGTCTAAAAGAAGCTCAACATGGGAGTGATTTGACATCACCTTTGAGATCTTGCCCACAACCCCTTTAGGCGTGAATACGGGCATATCCAATTGAATGGAATCCTTTGCCCCTAGATTGATAACTAAATTGCTTTTTAGCCTTGAAGGATCTCTCGCTATCACCTCTCCGTAAGCCACGGGCCAAGGTTGCTGATGATCGAATTTGAGATAGTTTCTAAAACGACGATTTTCGATAAGCGCTTGCCTATTTCTGTCATTTTGTAGACGTAGCTTTGCATTTTCTTTGAGCAAACGATCGTTTTCGGTTCTCAGATTTTTAAAGTGCGTTACTTTTTGAATAACGATCTGAGCCGGACGTAAGATGGAAGAAATTGTTGCAACGGCAATCGCCGACTTGGTCTCTGGGCTTGAGTTAATCATTGCCATAGCCAACAAGACATACAACAAGAGAAGGGGCACTCCCTTCCAAAGCATAAAAAAGCGAAAAAACTGTCTAGGAAATTTGATCATAGAATGATCATCCTAGAAACGACTGCTCATCAACACTTTGTGGTATTTGTCGAGATCTTCGAGGATTCGCGCCGTGCCTTTACAAACGCAGACCAAAGGATCATCAATCACATGAACAGGAAGATTTGTTTCTTGACGGAGTCTTTCATCTAGACCTCGTAAATTAGCTCCGCCACCCGTCATTACGATTCCCTTATCAAGAATATCAGCTGACAGTTCGGGAGGGGTAATTTCAAGAGCTTGTTTAACCGCCTCAACAATCGCTGTAACTGGCTCATTTAAGGCTTCGCGAATTTCTTCTGAGCTTATTGTTAATGTGCGAGGTATTCCCGCCGTAAGGTCGCGGCCTTTGACTTGCATCTTAAGCTCTTCTTTGAGGGGAAAGGCTGAGCCAATCTGAAATTTAATTTGCTCAGCAGTACTTTCACCCACCAAAAGGCTGTAAGTACGCTTGAGGTAATTCGTAATGGCCTCGTCCATTTCATCTCCACCTACACGAACCGAAGCATCACAGACAATCCCATAAAGGGCGATAACGGCAATTTCTGTCGTTCCACCACCAATGTCAATGACCATATTTCCACTGGGATCTTCTACAGCTATCCCCATTCCAATCGCAGCGGCCATCGGCTCAGCTACGAGATAAACCTGCTTCGCTCCCGCATTCTGCACCGCATCAATGACCGCTTTTTTCTCAACTTCGGTAATTCCTGAAGGCACGCCCACCACCACTCTAGGTCTAACTAAAAAGTGGGGATACTTAGAAACTTTTCGAATAAAGTAGTGTAAAAGACTCTCGACTAAACGAAAATCGGCAATCACTCCGTCTTTCATGGGGCGAATCGCTGTAATCTCACCAGGAGTGCGACCCAACATTTTCTTGGCTTCTGCTCCGATATACGCCACTTTATCAGAGCGGCGATCAACGGCAACCACAGAGGGTTCATTGATGATAATGCCTTTATTAGAGACATGTAAAAGCGTATTAGCGGTACCTAAATCTATACCGATATCAGAGGAGAGAAATGAAAACACGGAAATGCCCTTTCGGGGAGTTATGAAAACTTTCTGGCTTTGTGGTAAAATATAT
>JBNKYI010000332.1:0-3323 GCA_050300815.1 Fibrobacterales bacterium | reverse complement strand
TCCCCAATACGAAAAGTTATATCAACTAGCGATGGCAAAAGTGTCTCAATAGATGACAAATCTCACATTAAATGTAAAGAATATCAAACTTACGCAAACTTACAATTAATCTTTAGAGGGGATAAATTATGTTTGTCGAGACACGATAGGAATGAAGCCTAATGAGAATAAAAAATATTTCGATTTTATCTACACTTGTTGTTGCTATGGTTGGGTGTAGCTCTAATATCCCTAAAGCGAACCACCGCTCAGGAAGAGGAATAGTCCAAATCGATCAGTTGGTAAATGAACTTTTGCCTGAGTATATCAACGAATGTTATGAGCCCATCAAAGCTCGCGAAGTTCCTAATAACGGTTGCCAAACTACCCTCTTTGATGTGTTAGAGAGAAGACACGGAATGTCATTTTCTAAAGTTCAACTCAACCGTATTGCCGAAGAACTTTTCTTTACCCAGTATATCTCAGATCGTTTAAATAGTTTGGTCAAAAGTGATCCTCGGGTGAGAGCCCAAGTGAAGTCTCAATTTCATTCAAAAGAAGAACTTATCGGATATTATCGCAAGGTGTATTCCTTTGAGCGACTTTAAGTTACAAGCATGTGAGTGGCCTGTATTACAGGGCACGAAAAGCCGACCTAGTGGTCGGTTTTTTTTTGATTGCGGCCAAAAAAGTGATTCTCTGGAGTCTAATAAATGGTATCGGGTAATCTTACGTTGTGAGAAGAAACGAATTCTATCGCTCTGATGTCACTTGCATTTTTCTTAATTTAGCCTTATATTTTTGGGTATGAAAAATTATAACACCCAAATGCTAGTGCTTGTCACCTGTGAGGACGTCTGAAGATCCGGTGTTATCCATTTTTTTTGAAATTTAATGAGACCACCGGTAGGGTGGTCTTTTTTTTTATCCAAATAGTTACCAGAATTTTTAAACCAAAGCGCAAATGACAAACGAAGGGAATACCATGAAACGCTCAGCAAACCCAAGCAATCTCACAAAAAATGGTGCGCAATCGATGACTCGAGTGGTCACGATGACGGTGGTTTGTCTGCTTGTGGTGTGGATGACTGAGAGAATTGTTTAATTAAATCGCCTATGGTAAAACTTGAGCCCCGCGATTTAATCGCGGGGCTTTTTTTATGGAGTAATTATGAAGAAAATGAAAAATGGCGCCGAGGCATTGATTGCTTTTTTGGAGTCTAAAAAAATAAAAACCATCGCCGGCATTCCCGGCGGCTACAATTTGCCCATTTACGATGCCCTGAAGGGCTCGTCGATAGAGCATGTTTTGGTTAGACATGAACAAGCTGCCGCCTTTTTTGCTCAAGGGCAAGCTCGCACTTCGGGTAAACCTGCCATTTGCTTAGCAACTTCGGGCCCGGGCGCAACGAATTTATTAACAGCCATCGGGGATGCATTTATGGATTCGATTCCACTCATTGCCATTACGGGTCAAGTTTCTCAAGAATTGATCGGCACTAGAGCCTTTCAAGAGGTTGATATTTGTAAAATGGCCGATCCTGTTTGCAAAAAAACGTATCAACCTCACAGCGCCAAACAGCTGATCATTGACTTAAACGAGGCTTGGGCTTTGACTCAAAGCGGACGTCCTGGTCCTGTTTTGATTGATATTCCCAAAGATGTTCAGTTAGATACATTTGATGAAAAGATCGAAACAGAAACTGCTTGCCCAGAAGAAATTGGCTTAGATAAGAATTCATTAGAACAGGTTTTAAGATCGTTACGTGAAGCCCAAAATCCCATTATTTATTTGGGAGGAGGGGTAAACTCACCGCGTATTGCTAAGGCTTTTAGCCATGCTTTGCAAATGTTTTTGAAATGCTTTGACATTCCCGTTGCCAACACCTTGATGGCCAAAGGAATCTTGCCTGCTGAACATTCGAACCTGTTAGGGATGTTAGGGATGCACGGAGAGATTGCCACTAATAAAGCGATGCAAAATTCGGATCGTATTTTGTGCATTGGTGCGCGCTTTGATGATCGGGCTACAGGTAAATTGCAGGAATTTGCTCCTCGGGCAAAAATCACGTTTATAAACAAAGACGCGAGTGAAAATAATAGACTCGTATCTAACGAATTGTTTATTCAGGCTGATGCCTTAGAGTTTATTTACGGTTTAATTGATGTCTATATCGATAACGGTTTAGAGGGCGACCCCAGACAGACATTTCAGCAAGTCACCTATGACAAATGGTGGAACGAGATTCGTGCAATAGCTATCGAATACCCCTCGAGTCGGCAAATTGAGCAAGATCAAAATATGAAAGGCCCTGCGCATTTGATGGAGGCTTTGGCGAAGAGTTTACCGGTAGACATCCGCATTTGCACCGATGTAGGGCAACATCAAATGTGGACGGCACAGTACTTTGCCATCTCAAATCCGGGTCATTTTTACACCAGTGGGGGAATGGGCACCATGGGCTTTGGATTGCCCGTTGCCTTGGGGGTTGCTTCAGAGTCTAAAGAGCCCGTAGTTTTAATCAGCGGTGATGGTTCGATTCAGATGAATATTCAAGAATTGGCGACTTTGGCTGAGTTGAACTTGAATATTAAAATCATCGTTCTTAAAAACAAACAATTGGGATTAGTTCATCAGCAGCAAGAGTTGTTTTTCGAAGGCAGTTATTCGGCGAGTTGTTTTGATCGTCAACCCAACTTGGCCAAAATCGCCGAGGGTTATGGCATCAAAGCACAGACGATTACATGGAATGAAGATTGTGCCGAAGCGCAGATTAGCGAATTTCTCAAAGGGGGCGGGCCGCGTTTATTGCAATTAGAAATTCCCGAAAATTGGTTGGTTTTACCTATGGTTCCGCCGGGTCGTGGGTTGAACAGCAGCTTGTTGCCTAAGTCTTTTTCAAAAGGAGTTAAGGTTTAACAATTTGATCTAAAACCGTTCAATCTCCTTGTTCGATAGGAAGGTCGGCGGCTTTCCAGCCCCGCCATCCTCCGTCTAAGGAATGAGTTTGGTGGTACCCCATGAGTCCCAAATTATAAGAGGCGAGTACTGAGCGATAACCTCCACCACAGTAAAGTACGAGCTGTTGCGATTTGTCTTCGACAAAGACGTGAATGTCTCGCTCTATCACTCCCTTGCCGATGTGAATTGCGTGGGGTAAATGGCCTTTTTGCCATTCTCTGTCTTCGCGTACATCAATTAAGATGTGGTCGTTGTCTTTAGCCCATTCGAGATATTCAGCAATAGAGAACTCTTTGACCAAAGGGCGTAACTGATTCACAATTTGTTCAAATTCAGGAGAGTGCTCCATTGATACTCCGTTTTAAAAAGGCTTTGGCTCATT
>JBNKYI010000331.1:0-3324 GCA_050300815.1 Fibrobacterales bacterium | reverse complement strand
TCTGCCAAAAGAGAATCAATAACTTCTTGCGATGCTGCATCTCCAGTTCGCTGTCCGGCTCCAATTTCGAAATCAATTTTTTCCTGAGCATTCATTAAGTTCATATCTGGTTTTGTCATATTTATGAGTCTTGACAAGGTAGAGTCGTTTCGCGCCTTTATTTATAAGCGTTGGATTCGGTTGTTTCCCGCAATGGCTCTAGTCTCTTTATTGGTGTTTTCTACGGCATCGATATTTCACGAAAGGCCCGCTGGAATTCCAGAACTCTCAAGCTTATTACCAGGGCTAACATTTATAGAGCCATCCATTCTGAGTAAAATATTGGGAATAAATATTAAATCATTAGAAGGTGTTTTTTGGTCGTTATATGTCGAAGTTCGATTTTATCTAATCGCAGGATTTGTTTATTATGTCTTCGGGCGTAAATATCTCGTTCCTACGTTAATGCTTCTATTTCTATTCTATGTCGTGAGTTTAGCAGGAAAGAATTATACGGATTTGAGAATTTTTGAGTTGCTCTACTCAGTCAGCTTAGTGGCATCGCTAAAGTATTTTTGCTGGTTTGCTGCGGGATCAATCTATTATTTGTATCACCAATCTAAGAATATTAAATGGTTCTATCTTGCATTGTTGATCTCGACTATAAGTTCTCTAACTGTTGATCTCGAAGATTCAAATGCAAATGTCATTATAGCGGCTTTTGTTGTTTCGGGGGTGTTTGTCTTAAACGTTCGCTTTATTTGGATTCAAAAAATATTTAACAATCGCATTTTTCTTTTTTTTGGCTTTATTAGCTACCCCTTATACTTGCTACATGAAAACGCAATGATATCGATAATCATTAAATTGAGCGTGCTTGCGCCTTGGTTGCATTTTTTGATTTTTCCCGCTGTAGCGATTACGCTCTTATCTTCTGTTGCCTATATCATTGCTAAAAAATTAGAGCCTAAATGTAGAGAATTTATTCTAAGGATTTTTAAAACTAAAAAAAGTCTTAACCCATGAATTGGCGTATAATGAGTGTGTAATCTTTTTATTTTTGACCTATGAATATTAACGATTACGATTTTGAATTTCCTGAAGAGTTAATTGGTCAAAAGGCTCGCCCCAAAGGTTCGACTCGCATAATGGTATGCAATCGCAAAGATGGAAGCCATCGCATTATCACTTCAAAAGATGTGGTGGATTATTTTAATCCCGGCGATTGTTTAGTGGTCAATAATACCAAAGTAATTCCCGCACGCATTCGCACTCAAACGCAACACGGCGGCGAGATAGAAATTCTTTTGGTGCAACCTAGACCTGAACTCGGCGTCTCGGTGTGGGAGGCTTGGGTGCGCCCTGGCAAAAAATTCAAAGTCGAAAAATCGCCATTGGTCTGCCAAGGATTTACGGTTAAAATCCTTGAGGTACAAGAAGATGGCACCCGCGTGCTCGATTTTGGTTTAACTTCAGAGGCGATGCAAGATCTAATATCTCGCGCGGGCAAAATGCCCTTGCCCCCTTACATTAAACGCGAAGCATCTAAAGAAGATGAAGAGGGTTACCAAACGGTTTTTGCGCGCTTTGATGGAGCGGTGGCATCTCCCACGGCAAGTTTGCATTTCAGTGATGAAATGGTTGAAGCTCTTAAAATCAAGGGAGTGCATCTCGCTGAGGTGACTTTACACGTAGGGCCAGGCACCTTCAAACCCGTTGAGGTTGAAGATGCGACGAAGCATCCTATACATGGAGAGCGATTCTTTATTGATGAAGAGCAAGCGGCGATTATCAATAAGTCAAAAGCGGCAGGGGGGCGAATTATTGGTCTAGGAACGACGGCAACTCGTGTGCTTGAAACCATGTCAGATGACAATGGAGTGATTCGAGGGGGTGAAGGTACGACTCATATTTATATCTATCCCGGTTATCGTTTTAAAATACTCGATGGGTTGATCACTAACTTTCATTGGCCCAAATCGACATTACTTTTATTGGTTTCTGCTTTTTGGGAAAAAGAACAAGTCTTTAAAGCCTATGAAGATTGCATTGCGAACCAAATGCAATTATTTTCTTATGGCGATGGAATGTTTATTGGGGATTTTAATTATTAATGGTGACATTATTTTAGACGAATACTCCCTGCGATTCCGGCTTTGAAATATCCATCATTAAAATTGTAGCTGGTCTGATTTGATTGGTAAAACTCTCTTTTGTAATAGAGATAGAACCAATAAGATTTTGAGAGAAAGGCGCGTACTTTCAATAGAGGTGCATGAAGGTGAGCGAACTTGTATTCGTAGTTGTGTTCTTGAGTATAAAAAAGCCACGAGTAATCTTTGTAAGCATATTGATAACCTATTCGAAAATCAAACAGAGAGTAGCGATAAGCAAATTGAATGGTTTCAGAGTATCTAAGGTAGGTATAAAGCTCTCCATTAGAACGTCGATTTTCGATTTCGGTAGAGAGATCTAATTTGAGGTGATTTTTTTTACTCCATTTGACAAGGCGACGAGAGTAATTCAATTCATACCAATAGGTATATCCATCTTGTAATGAATTTCCGTAATTCTCAACATCAAAAGTAGTTTGAAGCGACAGCAAATATTTTTTGCTTTTGAGTGCGTATTTTAAGCGTGCCCGGTATTTAATTTTGATGAGTTCCCATTCTGGAGCCCGACTTTCGGCATATGTGAACTGCAATCCCATTTGATTTTTTTTAATTATTTGATAATCATAGGTTAGATCGCCTGTATAAAAGGGTGCGGCGATAACAGGAGGTCTTTCTTCTACGTAATTTTGATAAATAAAATGATGTGAAGAACGAATGGTTGATTTTTTATTGATCGGTAAATCGAGTTGAAAACCCCATTCAGGAGAAAAATAACTTTTAGAGACCTCTAAATAATTATCAGCAATATTAGGATCGTATATCCAACCTGCATTGTAATTCATTTCGAATTGAAGATTTTTCTTACTCTTTGCAAAAGCCTGGTGAGAAAAACCGAACAATGCGATTAAGATTAAAATTTTATTGTGCGCAGGCATTTTTGCTGATCTTTCTATAAACATCACTCAGACGGTCACTTTGCGGATAAGCCTCGAGGTAATGGTTCCATACATCGCGAGCCAGACAAGATTCTTTAGAGTTTTCAAGGTTGACTCCATACCAATACCAAGCCGATTGGGTATCTATGTTATTAGGATATTCTTCGGTGTAGTTTTTAAAAAGATCTGCAGCGTAGCGATAATCCCCTCGATCATATTGACACCAGCCCATTTTATAAAGGGCATCTGCGCTTCTGTTGTGTAGAGAGAAATTTTCGCGCAGATTGTTAAAGTAA
>JBNKYI010000330.1:0-3366 GCA_050300815.1 Fibrobacterales bacterium | reverse complement strand
ACGGTATCGAGCCACCCCATTTGCGCGAAAAATCGGGCAAAGATCCCATTGGAAAAATTGAATTCAAAATTGAGAATAAAAGCTCACATTTTATTTTTTCAATCATCGACGATGGATACGGAATAGATCCAAATCAAATCGCTCAAACCGCGATCAGCAAAGGTATGATCAAAAGCGAGTTAGTTGACCACATGAATGACAATGATAAAATCAACTTATTGTTCTTACCAGGGCTCACTACCAAAGAAAAAGTAACTGGAATCTCTGGTCGCGGGGTCGGAATGAATTCTGTGCAAGAAAGCTTAAAAGCCATTGGTGCTGAAATTCATATTGAGAGTGATTTAGGAAAAGGAAGTCAGTTCATTTTAGAAATCCCATTTAATATTATGAGATTTGAGAGCGAAAGTTAAGCAACATGCGTGAATTAAAAGAAATTAAAAGCCTTTTGGAATCCCATGAAATGATACTTCTTGCATTCAAGGATGTTCTAGCAATCCATTTTGATAAAGAAATCAAACCTATTGAATTTCAAGAAACCTTAGAACTTCCCTATCCACTGACATTGAACATGGGTTTAAACAATGAAGAATTCAAATCCATTGTCTCTTTAAACTTTCAACAAGAATTTTTAACTGAATTCTTATCGGAATATGATATCGATCAAGGAATGGATGCAATTGGCGAAGTCTTAAATACCATCTGCGGTTCTCTTGCTATTCGCGAAGATATAAAAGAGCATTTTGGAGAATTAATTCAAACGCCACCAATGAGATTTCACTTTAGAGTTCTATTTCCAAGTGCATATGCATTACGTGGCTTTCTTCAAAAAGAAAATTTAAAGATATACTTTGGCTTTTTGATTCAACCCTCATCATCACAACACGACAAAAGGTACTAGTCGTTCATTTTGTTTCAATTTTTAGTGAAATCATCTTTATTAAAAGAATACAATTTTTTAAAACCTTTAGAGGAGCTGAGCATGCGTAGCACCATCACAACATTCCTAATTTTATTTATGGGAATAGCAAATGCAAATCGATCATCAGATGAAGGATTAAGCTTATCTGATTTACTCTCTATTAAGCTTTCTACAGGATCTTTTTTAGAGCTTGATTTAATGAATAGCCCCATAAGTATGACAATCATTGATCAAGAGCAAGTTCGCTACTCAGGGGCAAGACACTTATCAGAACTTTTAGAAATTTACGTTCCTGGCTTTCAGTACATGTATAATAAATGGAATGGTGAAATTTGGGGAATGCGCGGCGTCGCAGCAGACAGAAATACCAAAATCATTTTTTTAGTCAATGGTCATAAAATGAATCACGAATCAAGAGACGGCGCTATGGCCGAAATTTCTCTGGGTTTACTTGGCGACATTAAACGTGTTGAGGTGTTGCGAGGACCAGGGGGATTAGTTTATGGCTCAGGTGCAATTGCAGGCGTTATCAACGTAGTGACTGAAGAATATGAAGAAGCGAAGACTGCATTTTCAGCGACATTTGGAACCTGGAACCTACAAACAACTTCGCAACAATATGAAGCAATGATCTCAAGAGAATTAGAGGATGAACAAACCCTTATCGTTTCTATGGGATATAGAGAATCAGAAGGTGTGGGCTCAGAAGAAACTCGTGTCACTGGCCGAGCCCACTGGCCCTTTCCCCAAGGGCGAACAGATATTCCTCAAAATGGCCTACCCTCTGCAGGTAGCGCGTGGAGCACACCTGGAAACTGGCGAGCTAGCTTAGACTATCACTGGGAAGACTTCAAAATCTACACAAGAATGACCCATCAAGTGGGCAATGCAGGTGGGCTTTTCCCAATAGATGCATGGCCTGAGGTCTATGGACCTCCTGGCGATACCGATCGCACCACTTCTCTTGTAGACGGCGAACAGCGTACTCCAGATTATTTTGGAATCAGTGAAGAGTCGTGGAATAACAACAGAAAACAGTATGTTATCGATAATATTATGTCAGAGGCAAAATATGATTTTCAACTTGCGAACGAAAATTTATTTCAATTTAAGGCCTTTTTAGATGCTGCAACTAATAGAATTCAACTCGAAGACCGCAAAGGATATGAGTTAAGCGCTCCTGCTGAAAGAAATACAGTTGTTGAAGAAACCTTTGGAGAAAAACGGTTGGGTATTGGAGCTATGTATTTGCACAAAAGCATAGAAGGAATGCAGTTAGCCATTGGTTACGAATTTAGATACGATATTATAGGCGATGATTTAACTGGAAAAAATTCTTCAGGCGAAAAAGCAAATCACCCTGTCGTCTCTGAGGTTAATTACACAAACAACGCAGCATATATTGAAGGAGCTTTTGATATTCACCCCATGTTTAGCTTGCATTCTGGCCTTCGATACGACATTCACACTCGAACCGCTAATATTGGTGGAGTACTCAGTCCCAAGATTGCTCTAATTTATCAGCCTAGCAATCATCACAGCATTAAATTTATTTATCAAACCTCTTCAAACAATGGCTCTGCCGATAATTATGAATACAATCGAAATAACTTTAGCGACAATGGCGAAGCCTATAAAGATTACCACTTTGAAATGCCTTACGTAAACCCCAACAATGGGACTTCAACTATCGTTCCAGGCGTAAGCATTGATGCCTTACACTCTCTTGAGCCTGAAAAAACAACTTCATATGAGATCACCTCGGTTCATCAATTTACAGATGAATTCACTTTCACTCCATCTGTTTCTTACAACGAAGTCGAAAATTTATTCACATGGAGTCAGCCCGATTTTAGAATCGTCAATGCGGGTGCATACAATTTTTTTAATGCTGATTTCGACCTTAAATACACGAGCAACCGTTTTAGCTTAGGTGTTTCTCACACCCATCAAAACCTCTTGAATACCAACATCCGAGATCAAGAAAAGATGTTAGTTGGTCCTAAAATAGATAAGGAATCTGTAGATTCTTTAGGCAATCCCAATTGGTACGAAGAGCGAATAGATAAAAATGGACAAACCTATTACGTTCCTAAGTCAACGGGAATAGATACCTTAATCGTCAACCCTTTACTTGACCAAATCTCGATAGACGGTGAAAACTTTCTCAATCTAGCCACCGATATTTCAAAGGTATTTTTCAATTTTCGCATCAATGAAAATTTCGTTTTTCATACCGATGCGAGGATTTTCTGGGGGCTAAAGGGCAGAGAAGACATCCACGAATACTCTGCTAAAAAAGATTCAAGCGGAAATTATATCATTACCAGTGGGGGGAATAAATACATCAACAATGACAAATATGCCAGTATTTACTCCTATAACGTCAAGTACAACTACGCAGATATTCACAAAGATGTAATGAGCAAATGGAATGCTAGTCTACA
>JBNKYI010000329.1:0-3374 GCA_050300815.1 Fibrobacterales bacterium | reverse complement strand
AAATATTAACAAGGATTTAGCAGCCGCAAGTTAACTTAAATTCACTATTGAACTGTCTCAAGTTTACGACCACTTTATTCTTTCTTCTTCCATCTACACCAATTCGATTCCAATCATTAAATTCCCAACATGTGAGCACCACTAAAAATTTTAATTTTATCTCTAAAGAAATAGTATAAAGCCCCTGTGAAATAAGATTCAAATAAAGGTACGGCCAAGGGAAGCTCTAAGCTCATATAATCTGCAGAAATATGCCAAACAATACAGAAAGATAATCCTAAAATGTGGATAGCCTTTTTAGTAAAGGGCTTTCGAAAAAAGATCCCAAGAATTAAAGTGATTAAATAGGCCCATAATTCCCATTGTAATGTCCATAATGAGCCATTGACCAAGGGCCCAATGGGGTTATCAATAAATATTCCGGGCAAAAAGTACCCTATTCCCAATAGTAGGGTGCTCGACTTAAAAACATATTTGAAAAACTCGATGTTGGAAACATAAGCAATTAGGCTAAATGATGTCAAAATCGCACCCATCAAAAGGGTGAAAATTACACAAAGCCACAAAGCAGGGAATATTCTTTTAGCTCGTGCCATGCAATAACGCTTCGGAGAATTGTTCTCAAAGCTACGGGATATTAAAAAGCCACTGAGTATAAAAAAAAGTGAAACGCAAAAATTTCCTGCATCAATTCCGATGAACCGGTAAAAGAGATCGGGAGTTCCTGCCCCAAATTTTAGGGGATAACAGTGGTAATATAAGACTCCCATAGCAGCCATAAATCTCAAGAAATTGAATGAGTTATTGCTTGCTTTGATTTGATCTAATTCATTAGTTATCTGAAGATTTGACATGGACTGAAGTTAGTAAAATCAATAGGGTCACAAAATGTCAAAAGTAATGACAAATAATTAAAATTGAGACTCAGTATCAATTATTGAGAATCTTTTATATCTTTTCTCTAAATTAAGATTGAATCTCAATATGAAATACAAAACCAAATTCATTCTCTGTGGAAGTCTACTTGCTCAAATACTGTTTGCACAAGAAACTCCCGAAACCCTTGCACCAGAACAAGTGACATTGGCTGGTGTACCTAAAGGGTTAGATGAGCAGTATCTGCAAGTCAGTTTAATCGAAAAAGAGCAGATCGAGCGGTCGGGCAGCAACAATTTGGCAGAAATTTTGATGTTAGAGCCAGGAGTTGAGATTATAACAGATCCTGCCTTACAAACGCGATATATAGCCCTAAATGGCCTAGGTGCTGAACATGTAAAAATCATGATCGACGGTGTGCCCTTACCAGGCACCGTCAGTGGTAAGGTAAATATTGATGATATTCCCGTTAGTCACATAGAACAAATTGAAATTGTAAAAAGCCCGATGAGCGCTGAACATGGTTCATCTATCGGGGGGGTGGTAAATATTTGTACCGCCAAAAAGGCTGAAATGGGGTGGGGAATCGCTCTGAATCAAAGGGTTGAGTTTCCGTTTGGTTTAATGCAATCGCTTAAAATGGTGAATAGAAATGCGCTTTACAATCTACAAGTTGAAGGGGGGTGGAGTGATTTGGGATTGATTGAATATTCTGATCATCGAGCTCCGCTTAGAAACCCAAAAAGTCGATGGAATGTAGGGGGCACATTGCAATGGAATTATGGGCCTATCCTTCCTTCTGTAACCTATAAATTCAGTCGTGATTTGGTTGAGCGGTTAGGAGATTTAACCGCAGATTCCGATCCGAGTCAATTAGAATATAATGCAACCACTGGCCAATTTGAATCGAGTGATTCTCTTGCAAACGACCTGCAATATACGACAGAACGCCATTTAGGAATGTTGCTTATTCCTATTGGTATAAATGCGAACAATGAAATTAATGCAGAATTCTCGATGAGCCATTGGGCTAGGCAAAGCGAACACCGCCTATTTAGATACTCAACACAAAGTTCAACCGAGATTGAAGGGGGTACAGAATCTACCTATCGAGGTTATAGAACTGCATTAAAGTCAGCGCACTATGACTTAAAGGGGTTTGATTTTAATTCGGGATTACTGCTTGAATATACAAGTGCCCAAGGCGATCGCATTATAAATAATGAGCAGAGCCTACTGGCGGGTGCTTTCTTCTTTGGCTTAGAATGGAATCTCAATAAATATTTCGCAGTAGCAACTTCTCATCGTTATGAATGGAATGACACTTATGATGTGAAGGTAACGAATGGTTTACCTTGGGTTCCGGCCATAGCGGTAAAGTCAAAGATATCAGAACTAATCAATTTTAGAACAAGCTATTCAAAGGGCTACCGAGCTCCTAATTTGCAAGAGCTTTACTTTAGTTACCACGATGGAGGGAGTCATGACATTGATGGTAATCCGAATTTAGCTCCCGAAACATCAGACTATATCAGTGCTGGGTTTGAAGTGGGACAATTCAAAAAACATCATGGGATAAAGTCGAGTGTCGATGGATTTTACAATTCTGTGAGAGATAAGATTATCACTGCAGATAATCCAGATATTTTAGGGTACTCAAAATACTTTAACTTAAACAGTGTAAAGGTATTGGGGATAACTTGGGAAACGCGAGGCAAATATGCTGGTTTTGATTTAAGCATTACTCCCTTTTGGGGAGCGACCACACGGGTCAATGAAAAGGGTAAAGCGACCAATGATTGGGATATGCAAAAAAGCGTGAGCCTAAAAGCAGACTATACACTGAATTCATTTTCAGTTGCAGTGAGTTATAAGTGGAATGGTGAAGCCATTTACTTTAGCCAAGAAAATGGAGAATGGCAAAGCGGGAGTGTCGATTCGTGGCATTGGCTCAACGGCAGCACTAGCTACCATTTTGAATGGGTCGGGTTAGAAGTTGCGGTGACTGCAGGAATTAAAAACATCTTAGATGTCAAAGATTTGAAAACGAATGGCGTGGTCAATCCTGGTGGGCATAGCTCAGGAAATAGTCAAGCGCTTGGTGAAGGTCGTATTTATTTCACTGCATTAAATATTCAATTAAAATAAAAGGAGACAAAATGAAAAGAAGATCAAATCGAATATTAGAATTAGGGTTGTTAGCAGCCTTATCATTTACGCTAGGATGTGAAGGGGATAGTACAGGACCCTCTAAAGAATCAAGTTCTACAGTTGATTCCTCTAGTAGTAAAGTGTCGAGCTCTCAAGTAAATTCAAGCTCGAGTGAGTTGTCCTCTTCGGTGGTAGAATCTAGTTCCTCCACACCGGCAATTCCACAATTGGTCACTTTAGATCAGTCTATCTATGAGTATGGAATTTATTTAAACCTTGTCGATGGTGAATTTACTTCATTAAAAGCAAATACTTGGGATCTATCAAAATCGGGACATGCAGGATTT
>JBNKYI010000328.1:0-3378 GCA_050300815.1 Fibrobacterales bacterium | reverse complement strand
GACAATCTCTATCTCGATTTTTACGCCGAAGACGAAACGACAGAGCTTAGTTACGTCGACGATTTTTACCAAAATCTCTAAAAAGGAGTTTATTATGAATAAAACACTCACTTATCTCTCGTTGATCGGGGGAATAGCCTTTGCAGCCCCTGGCGAAGGTCTTGGCCCGCAGTCTGGCCCTGAAGAATGCCCCTATTTTGCAGGTGGAAATCACCCCATGCAAGCCGGCGGCAATGGCCCTATGGATCCTCAAAAGCAAGGCCGACCTATGGATCGGGTTTTTGAAGCCCTCAACTTAAGCGAACAGCAGAGAGAACAACTCAAAAGCTTTCACCAAAAACAATGGGAATCTAAAAGGGATATCAAGAAACAAATGGTTGTTGCTCGAGAAGAATTTCACCGCTTGATGGCTCAATATCCCCCTGATGAAAAAGCGCTTAAAGACAAACAAGCCCAACTCAGAGATCTCGAAAATCAACTTGAAGACTGTCGCCTAGAGGGCATTCTCTACCTCTCTGAAGTTCTTACTCAAGAACAATACCAGAAATTTCACGAACTCATGCCACAAAAAGGGCAAAAAAGAGGCAAAAGAAAGTTCAACTAATCTCAATCCCAAAGGATTGTTACATTTAAGCCATCGCAAAGAGCGGTGGCTTTTTGCAATTTCAATTGATAGAATCAGCGAGTCTCTGCGCAAACTCAAAAGGTTATACCACAGAGATTCAGAAAAAGAGATTGAGTTAAAATATGTCGGATAAATACATGTCAGATAAAGAAGAAAAAAATCCCGAGGCAGAAGCCGAAGATAAAAAGCATCTCGAAAGACTTCAGGCCGAATACTTTTTCAACAGCCGTAAGCTCTTTTTGTGGGGCGGAGTTGACGACGAAAGCATGTCTAAATTGATTAAGCAAGTCATGTTTCTCAACTCTCAAAACCACGAAGACATCACATTCTTCATCAATAGCCCCGGTGGCGTCATCAGTTCGGGTCTGGCCCTTTACGATCTAATGCAATCCATCGAATCTGATGTGGTCACTGTGGTCTGCGGTCAAGCGGCCAGTATGGGAGCGGTACTTTCAACAGCAGGCACCAAAGGCAAACGTTACGCTTGGCCTCATAGCCGCATTATGATTCACCAGCCGCTAATCAACGGTCAATTTCAAGGCGTCGCCTCTGACATTGAAATTCAGGCTCACGAGATGCTCAGAGTTCGCGAAGAACTCAATAAACTTCTCTCTCATCATTCGGGTCACCCCATTGAAGAAATCGAGAAAGACACCGACCGAGACAATTTCATGACTGCAGAAGAAGCCGTTAAATACGGTTTAATCGACGAAGTCAAAATGGTATTCTAGCAGGAGCAACTCTTGAACCGATTAGAAATTAGGAAGCAAATTGAAGCCAATATTACTCGGCTTCCCAGCCTCCCAACGGTGGTTACTGAGCTTATGAGGGTGATCAACCACCCGAACTCAAGCGCCGCAGATGCCGAAAGGCTACTGGCTAACGATGTTTCTCTAAGCAGTCAAATTCTCAAGTTGGCCAACTCTTCTTACTATGGAATTCCCCAGACCATCGCCAGCGTTCGCAATGCCGTTGTTCTTCTCGGTTTCAACACAATTAAGTCTCTTATTCTCAGCTCGGGAATTGTTCGCCTCTTTCCCAACAACAATACCAATATCAATTTTGACAAAGGCACTTTTTGGAAGCACAGTGTTGAAGTCGCGATCATTTCAAAAAAACTGGTTAAACTTCAACGACTGCGTTTAGACGAAGATACCTTGTTCACCGCAGGCCTTTTGCACGACGTGGGAAAGCTCGTTCTCGAAGAGCTTTACCCTAAAGACTATCCCAAGGTTTTAGAAAAAATCAGCAAAGAGCAGGTCAGCTGGAACTTTGCCGAGCAAGAGGTTCTAGATTTTGAACACCCACTGGTAGGAAGTATTTTACTCGAAAGTTGGGGTGTTCCCGTTTCTGTACGCGACCCGATTATTTTCCACTTAGACCCTACCGAATCTGAATTTGATCCCGTAGCGACTCACGTGCTCCATTATGCCGACTATCTCTCTAGGTTGCGAGGAGCCAGTTGCCTCAAAGGAGAACCCGGAGAGCCGCCTCCTTTTTTGAGCCCCACCACCCGAGACATTCTCGGCTTACCTGAAGACGACGACGAAATAATCAATCTACTCGAAGAAGAATTTCAAAAGGCGGCAGAATTCTTCGACTTGCTAAGATCTGATGACACATAAGCGACACAGGAGACCTCTTGAGCTTTTTTGATGCGATCAAAAAGGGTTTGAGCAAAACCCGACAATCGATTACCGATGAAATCCAAAACATCATTGGTATCGGTAAACTTACCGAAGAAACACTTGAAGAATTTGAAGAGCAACTGATCCAAGGCGATGTCGGTGTAGAAGCTGCATTATTGATGTCTGACGCTCTTCGCGACCGCGCCTTAGGCAAAGCCTGCTCTCCTCAAAAAGCCTTAGAAATACTCTCTGAAGTCGCCGACGAAATGCTCCCCGAAGCAAAAGAAATCGCTTGGCCTAATGACCGACCTCATGTCATTCTCATCATTGGAGTCAACGGCGCGGGCAAGACAACAACCATTGGCAAGCTTTCTCATCGCTACACCCAAGAGGGCAAAAAAGTCGTTGTCGCAGCAGGAGACACCTTTAGAGCTGCGGCCATCGAACAACTCGAAGCATGGGCCCAGCGCGCCAAAGTAGACATTATCAGACACCAAGCGGGGTCAGATTCGGCCGCCGTCGCCTTTGACGCTCTCGAGGCCGCTCAATCCCGCAAGGCCGACGTTCTCATCATCGACACCGCCGGACGTCTGCACAATAAGGCACACTTAATGGAAGAACTCAAAAAGATGAGTCGAGTCCTCAAGAAGTTAGACCCCACTGCCCCTCATGAGACCCTACTCGTTATCGATGGAAATACCGGTCAAAACACCGTCAATCAAACCAAGGCCTTTCACCAAGAAATGCCCCTGAATGGCTTGGTTATTACTAAGCTCGACGGAACCGCCAAAGGGGGAGCCGTGCTCGCCATTGCCAACGAATTGAAAATCCCAATCAAATGGCTTGGACTCGGAGAGAAAATGGATGACCTCGCTCCCTTTAGCAAGAGTGCTTATATTCAGGGGCTCTTTTCTCAAGATTTGCTGAAGGAGGCCTGATGCGCTGGTTTATGTGGAGTTCGATGACTTTGCTGTTGGCCTTAACCTTGTATTCAACTCCCCTTCCCGATTGGATTCATCAAAAGGTTCATCAAGATCGAGTGCAAGAATTTGCCCGCCTCTATGCCGATCTGCGATTGGCCTCTTTTCATTATGGCAACAGCTCTGCCAAGTCTGCTAAGGCGCG
>JBNKYI010000327.1:0-3398 GCA_050300815.1 Fibrobacterales bacterium | reverse complement strand
CGATCACATCGACGAAGCCCTCTTTAGTCTTGAATCAACCCTTGCCCAACACGGGCAAGAGATCGCCGCGTTTATCTGTGAACCGATTCTACAGGCCTGGGGAGGTTTTAATAACTATCATCCCGATTACCTGAACCAAGCGCGCAAACTTTGCGACCATTACAATGTGCTCATGATCTTCGATGAAGTCGCCACAGGTTTTGGCCGCACAGGAACCTTATTCGCCATGGAACAGAGCAATATTCAACCCGACATTGTCGTGCTCAGCAAAGCGCTAACGGGAGGATATCTCGGTCTATCGGCCACTGTGGCAAACGACAAGGTTTACCACGCTTTTCTCTCTGATAGCGCAGATCAAAGTCTAATGCATGGGCCTACATTTATGGGCAATCCGCTGGCCTGTCGAATTGCATTAGCCTCTATAGAAACTTTTGAAAAAGAAGACTATCTAACTAGAATTCAACAAATTGAAAACTTCTTTTTTGCTCAATTTAACGATTATCGCCATAGCAAAGTGAAAGCCATTCGCATCAAAGGCGCATCTCTTTGCCTAGAACTTTATTCTGCCGACGATCATCTCGGGTTGCGCGATTTTGCCGCTGAGCGAGGCGTATGGTTACGCCCCTTTCTCAACTACATTTACAGCATGCCCGCCTATGTGATTCGCAACGACCAACTATTACAAATTAGCGACGTCATTAAAGAATGGTTCGCTCATGAACCCTAAAGCTCAAGCCTCTATTTGTCTTATCGAAACACATAGAGAAGATCGTCCCTCTTTTCTCGTCATTGAAAGAGCGAGTGATCCCAGCGATCACTGGTCTGGCCATCTCAGTTTTCCCGGAGGGAAAATTGAAGACGGCGAATCTGCGTTACAAGCAGCTCTGCGCGAGTGTCGAGAAGAGATCGGATTAGATTTAAGTGAAGCTGATCTTATTAATGATCAATTGCCTATTGGATTTGCTGGCCAACCCGGAGTGTTCGGCTTGTGGGTTAAACCCTTTATTTTTTCATACGCAGAAATTTCTAATTTAACTTTAGACTCTAACGAAGTGTCTCAAATTTTGTGGCTCGACAAGTTCCATTTTCTCGATCCACTTAATCACGACTTCGGTTACCTTCCTGGAGCCCCCACAGGTCAAAAGTTCCCCTACTACCCTCTCGCCCATAAATTTCTTTGGGGATATAGCTATCGCGTACTCTGCGATTACCTTCACATTTAACCTCGAGCATCTCATGTCGACTGATTCTATTTCTCTTTTTATCGAATCTTTAGGTATTCAAAAAATTTCTCACGACCTCGATCATTCTCTACGTCAAAAAATTGAGAATAAAACAAAACCACCGGGCTCTCTGGGTCTACTTGAAGAGGTCGCCTTTCAGGTGGGCCGCATCCAACAAAGTCTCAATCCCCAGATAAAAAAACCGCAACTTTTTGTCTTCGCCGGAGATCACGGAATATGTGAAGAGGGAGTCAATCCTTTCCCCCAAGAAGTCACTAGGCAAATGGTACTCAACTTTCTCAACCAGGGCGCAGCAATTAACGCCTTTTGCAAGACTCTGCAAATCCCTCTCAAAGTTGTAGACTGCGGTATTTTAAACCCCGTAGAGAATTCTGAATTGATCTCTATGCGCCTAGGCGCTGGCACCGCCAACTTCACTCAAAGCCCCGCCATGACTTCTACCCAATTGTTGCAAGCTCTGCAAAATGGAGTTCAGCTCATCAAAAGCGAAGCGCAAGCAGGTATGGACCTTTTTATGGGCGGAGAAATGGGGATAGGCAACAGCACGGTCGCCTCAGCACTTTACTCTGCTCTGCTAACCCTTTCTCCCGAACAAACGGTCGGCGCAGGAACTGGAGCAAACGACATGGGCATTCAGCGAAAAATTATCGCCATCCAAAAAGCCCTTGACCACCATCGCTTATGGGGCGAGTCTCATGTTTCTCTTATTTTGCAATTTGTGGGAGGATTTGAAATTGCTACACTCGTTGGAGCCTACTTAGGTTGCGCCCAAAACAAAATCCCTATGATCGTCGATGGATTTATTTCGACAGCCGCATGGTTATGCGCCAGTCGTTTTGCTCCGCAAATTGTGGATTACACCTTATTCGCCCACTGTTCTGCAGAAAATGCTCATCAAAACATTTTGAAAAAATTGAAGTTACAGCCTTTGCTTGATCTGGGCTTGCGTCTAGGTGAAGGAACAGGTGCCGCTTTAGCTTATCCTTTGATACAATGTTCTCTGAGTTTTTTAAATCAAATGGCTTCATTTGCTGAAGCCGATGTTTCAGGACAATCATGAATCCAGTTAAACATTTTTTAATGGCAGTTCAATTTTACTCTCGAATCCCCATTCCATTTACACTAGACTGGAAAGAAGACAGTCTCAACAAAGCCACCGCGTACTTTCCACTTGTTGGCGTCTTCTTAGCCGCTCACCTTTGCGTAATCTATTATTTTGCTCAGATGATTTTTAATCCTTCAGTTGCCGCTTTAATCACTTTTGGCATTTCTCTGCTCATGACAGGCGGATTTCACGAAGATGGTTTCGCCGATTATTGTGATGGCGTAGGCGGCGGCTGGACGCGCACTCAAAAATTACAAATCATGAAAGACTCTCGACTCGGCACCTATGGTGCGCTAGGTTTATTGACTTTATTTCTATTGCGATGGCAAGCGTTTATTGCCATTCCCTATCCCTATCAATATTGGGCTCTATTTATCGCCATGACCTGGAGTCGTTGGAGCGCCATGTTGGTGATGATCACCCTTCCCTATGTCAGAGACGAAGGCATCGCCAAACCCCTCGCCAAAGGACTGACGATGTCACAGTTTTTCATCGGAGGGCTTTTTGCTTGGATAATGATTGTTCCTTTAGGTTACACAAACGATCTTTCTTTGATTTTTACTTTGCCAATCCTTCTCGTTGCCGCTTTATTCATGCGATCTCATATGAAACGAAAACTAGGCGGATACACAGGTGACAGTTTAGGTGCCACCCAACAAGTTGCTGAAGTAGCCTATTATCTTGGTTTAGTCGCTCTTTGGAAGTTTTTCTGAGGGCTTTAATGCGGATTCATTTTTTGCGCCATCCCCCTATTGTGCGGCCCGAAAATATTTGCGGAGGGCGCGTTGATTTTAACCTGCAAGATAATTGGGCCGAATCGGTGCTGCATTGGGACCAACTCAATACTTTAACAGATAAATCTTTACCCGTTATTGTCTCACCCCTAAGTCGTTGCGCCACCCCGGGTCTGTTTCTTTTTCCTCACGCCCGCGTCTCTCCCGCGCTTCTTGAAAGATCTTTTGGTCGGTGGGAAGGGAAGTCATGGGATGATATCGGAGAGGATGATATCGAAGAGTGGGCTCGCCATCCTTTAGATTTTTCTCCACCCG
>JBNKYI010000326.1:0-3410 GCA_050300815.1 Fibrobacterales bacterium | reverse complement strand
AATTCTAGTCAATCATAGATAAAACCACTTCATCTTTTTAACCCAAAAGAGTCTTAGCGAAAGCGAGGGCTTTAGCCCGATGTTGAGCCGCTAGATAATAGCCTCGGCCGGCGTCTAAGGCCGGTGCACTTTGCCTACTTTGCTGCAACGGGCAAAGTAGGGCGCTGTCGGCCGCCGCCGACGATTGTATGTTAAGACAAAAAGGGTAAAAGGCAGGGGCTGATTTTCAATCTCATGTAAGGACAAGGCGCGCCGTGTCCCTACTCCCAATATGGAATCTTCTTCAAATTAACCGCACAGCTTTTATAACTCGGTTGCCGAGAATAGGGATCAAAACTAGGGAAGGTCAATTTATTTGTATCTGCATAGTGCATCGGAATAAAAATTTGTTGAGGCTTTACCGAAGTGGTAATGAAAGCCTTCACTTTAATTCGTCCACGGCGACTGATTACATAAATCCATTCGTTGTCGCGAATATTTAATCGAGCGGCATCGTCAGGGTTGATCTCTGCATAAATGTCTTTAGGCGACAGTTTATTCAAAACCGCAGACTTTCCTGTGCGAGTTTGCGTGTGCCATTGGGCCGAAGTTCCTCGACCCGTGAGTAGATTGAAGGGGAGCGATTTGGTGGTCGGCTCGGCAACCGGGCGGGGCGCTTCAAAAATCATCTTCGCTTTGCCGTCGGCAGTAAAAAACTGCCCATCGGCAAACAATCGGCGCTGTGAATCAAATACCTCTGTTCCTTCGGGAAGAGGCCATTGAATCCCCCCGCTCTTTTCAATCATTTCATAGCTTTTAATTCCTGAAATGTCGCAAGGTTGTCCCTTAGAGACATCTGCCAACAACTTGAAAACAGATTCTGGAGAATCCCATTTTTCAAACATTTCACCACAACCGTAATACTCAGCAGCTAATTTGAAAACGTAAAAGTCTGCCAACGCCTGACCTGGTGCTTTACTGACTTTTTTAATTCGCCCTATGCGGCGCTCTGAGTTGATAAAACAACCTTCTTTTTCTCCCCATCCGGCCACAGGCAGATAAAGGTCGGCCAGTTCTGCTGTTTCGGTCGAATGATACATGTCTTGCACTACTAAAAATTCAAGATTACCCATCAGCGACCTAAATGCATTTTGATTAATCCAACTGTGAGCCGCATTGGTTGCGACAAACCAGAGGGCTTTAATTTTTCCTGAAGAAACCCCTTCGATGATCTGATCATAAGCCAAAGAATTTTGATTAGGGATGCTCTCTATCGGAAGATCTAAAATCTTCGCAATTTTTTCACGGTGTGCAAGCTGAGTGAAGTCGTGCCCACCCAAAAGATTGGTCGTATTCGAAAACAAACGACTGCCCATGGCATTGCATTGACCTGTAATCGAATTGGCGCCTGTGCCTGGCTTGCCCATATTTCCCGTCATTAATGCAAGGTTAATGATCGATTGAGCAATTCTAACCCCTTCGTGGTTTTGATTGACTCCCATCGTCCACCAAAAAGAAACCCTTTTTCCTTTTCCAATCGCTTCGGCAACAGCATTTATTTTTTCTGCAGAAATGCCTGTTTCATTAACAACTCGTTGAAGGTTATAATCATTGATAAATTCAAAAAATGATTCATAGCCATTGACATGCGCCTTTAAAAATTCCTCATCAATCCAACCGTTTTCTAAAATGATTTTTGCCAATCCATAAAACAAAACCAAATCTGACTTTGGCTTCAAATCGAGGTGCGTTTGAGCCATCATCGCTGTTTCTGTGTTGCGCGGATCAATCACAACGATATGGGGATCATTGGGATTTCGCTTCACCCGCTCCCACATGATAGGGTGAGCAATACACAAATTAGAACCTATCAGAACGATCACATCACTCTCTTCAAAGTCTTGATAGGTATAAGGAGGAGCGTCAAAACCAAAAGACTCTTTATAAGCGGTCACTGCTGTCGCCATGCACTGACGCGTGTTGCCATCACCGTGAATCATCCCCATTCCAAATTTGGCCACGGCCCCGAGCAAAGCCATTTCTTCGAAGGGGATCTGACCCGTGCTTAAGAATGCCACTGAGTCTTTGCCGTATTTCGCTTGAACCGCTTTGATGCGTTCTGCAAAAGTGGTCATGGCCGTATCCCACGAAACTTCTGTGCGATCGCCTTTTTCATTTTTCAACAAAGGCATTGTGCCGCGATCATTGGCTTTTAAAACACTAAGAGCTTCCCAACCCTTAGGGCAAGCCATTCCCAAATTCACAGGATACTCTGTATGCGTGCTGAGATTAATGGCCTGACCGTCTTTTAAGTGCACCTTTAAACCACAGCCCGTCGCACAATAGCCGCAAACCATATCTGTCGTTGCATCGGGTTTTAAACGATGAGGAATTTTTCCCAGCCCAAAATCACCTGGCTTTTGCACGAGATCTTGTGTAAGACGTCCATCCCACTGACGAATCAACGCCGCCGCTTTTTGCAACATCGGATTTTTATTTTTCGCGATCATTTAAAACCTCCAGGCATTTTAGGCGCAACCACCGCTGCAAAAAAGAGAAACCTCTCGTAAAATTCGCCGATCAGCAAACTTAGAAAAGCCATTGAAGTCAAAAGCACCAACGAGGTTCCCGTAAAACTCACAGGAACATACGCACTGATTAATAGAGTAAGCAAAGGGATAACCACTCCGCCGACTAGACCAAAAACATTTCTCAATATAAAGGGTTTTCTCAAAGCCCCTGTGAGTAGCAAAGCTGTGCGATAGAGATAGTCATTACTCGCTGTTGTATTTCTCAAAACCATGGCTTCATATCCCATTTTTAATCCCGTCAACACAGGAAGCACAGCCAGCATCCACATTCCCGTTTTTCTCATCAACGCCACAGTTGTCGCGTCTCCTCCCTTGATCATTGCGAGGATTAAAGTCGCCATCAACGTTCCACTTACGCCCATCAATAAAGCCGTGCCGAAAAATTTAGGCATACTTTGTTTAAAGTTCCAAAAGATGCGACGCGTGTCGACATAAATCATTCCCGAACAAAAAACGCCACCCATTCCCGCAAGCACAACCAACGCGCCTAAAGGAATTTCTAAACTTTTTTCTATCCCCTCAGGGATAAAACTCAAAACATCAAAGCGGCGAAGCTGAGGCAACCATAACACTAAGGCATAGGGAATCGCCAATTTCGCAAACCCTGCAAACGCCAAAATCTCTCTCGACATCCACGATGTTTTTAATCCAATGATTGCTCGAAAAGCATAAAGAGGGCGACCCAAATGAAAGATCGCTGCATTTAAGGCGAGAACACCCAACAACAATGAAGCCGCCGCTTTATAGGGAAACAAGAATCCGACTTCGGCTCTAAAGACTTGTGAATAGATAAAATCAATTGTAAAAACACCAATTGCCAATTGCGTTAATATGAGCATG